>JBALXG010000558.1:0-2154 GCA_036961055.1 Leeuwenhoekiella sp.
ACCCGTAATTCATATTTTTTTGGTGATCCTCAGGATTTTGTTACTCCTGCTAAAATAAAATTACTGGTTAAAGCAGCTAATGAATATATAATCGTAAACGATCTTGATCTTGAAACTCGATTTGATATTATTGCAATTTTAAAAAACAAATCTACTGAGAAACTAGAGCATTTTGAAGATGCTTTCTATTATTTTTAAGCTGAAAAAGACCCTATTGAGAGCGATTTTTAGGCTTCTACGGCGGTTTTTTCCTTTTTAAGTGGTGAAAGTATCTGTAATGCTTTTTCAACTGAATTAACGCCTGAAACGCTTAATAATAATCTGAGTCCGCTGCGAGTTGTTTTTTCTTTTAGGGTGACTTTATTAGAATGTGTCTGCACAAACTGTAATACTCGAGAAAATCCTGGACTTTGGTAAAATTTAGATTGCTGATCTGCAATAAAGAATCCCAGAAGTTTACCTTTTTTCATCGTGACTTTTTCCATGCCCGAATGTGTGGCGATCCATTTTAGGCGTACTGAATTTAATAAATCGACTGCCTGAGGGGGTAAATCGCCAAAACGATCAATAATTCTTACTTCAAAAGCTTTTAGCTCTTCTTCAGTTTTTAGGTTGTTGAGTTCGGTATAAAGATTGAGTCTTTCAGAAATATTGTTGATATAATCATCTGGAAATAGCAGCGAGAAATCTGTGTCAATCACTGTTTCTTTCACATATTCCCGGTCTTCCTCCTTATACTGGTCTGCGTATAGATCTGCAAATTCATTTTCTTTTAGTTCGTCTATAGCTTCATTAAGTATCTTTTGATATGTATCAAAACCTATTTCATTTATAAAACCACTTTGTTCACCACCCAGAAGATCTCCTGCACCGCGTATCTCAAGATCTTTCATGGCAATATTAAACCCACTTCCCAGACTTGAAAACTGCTCCAGCGCTGTCATTCTTTTGCGAGCATCGTCTGTCATTGCAGAAAATGGCGGAGTTATAAAATAACAAAAAGCCTTTTTGTTGCTTCGGCCTACGCGACCGCGCATCTGGTGCAGATCTGAAAGGCCAAAGTTATTAGCGTTATTAATAAAGATCGTATTCGCGTTTGGCACATCCAGACCGCTCTCAATTATGGTGGTTGATACAAGAACATCAAATTCACCATTCATAAATTTTAGCATCAGCGTCTCAAGCCTTTTGCCTTCCATTTGCCCGTGGCCAACACCTATTTTTGCATCTGGCACAAGTCGCTGAATCATCCCTGCAACTTCTTTTATATTCTCAATGCGATTGTGAATAAAGAAAACCTGCCCACCACGCTGTATTTCATAAGAAACCGCATCACGTAGTGTTTCTTCACTTGATCGAATAATGTGGGTTTCTATAGGATAACGATTAGGCGGTGGTGTGGTGATTGTGCTTAAATCACGCGCAGCCATAAGACTAAATTGTAAAGTACGAGGTATAGGGGTCGCAGTGAGTGTTAGCGTATCTACGTTTTCACTTATAGTTTTAAGCTTGTCTTTTACGGCTACGCCAAATTTTTGCTCTTCATCTACCACGAGTAAACCCAGATCTTTGAATTTGACATTTTTACTAGTCAGCTGGTGTGTGCCAATTATTATATCAACTTTACCGGCTTCGAGATCTGCGAGGGTATCTCTTTTTTCTTTCGCTGTGCGAAAACGGTTGAGATAATCTACTCGTATAGGAAAGTCCTTTAATCTATCGCTAAAAGTCTGATGATGCTGAAATGCAAGTATCGTCGTAGGAACCAGAATCGCAACTTGTTTCCCGTTATCTACAGCCTTAAATGCCGCGCGTATGGCAACTTCGGTTTTACCAAAACCCACATCGCCACAAACGAGTCTGTCCATAGGGCGCTCACTTTCCATATCTGCTTTTACAGCTTCAGTAGCGGTACCCTGATCTGGAGTATCTTCATAAATAAAACTTGCTTCAAGCTCGAGTTGCATATGAGAATCAGGACCAAAAGAATATCCCTTTTTTAATCTCCTTTCAGCATATAATTTTATGAGGTTAAAGGCGATATCCTTAACCTTGGTTTTAGTTTTCTGTTTTAACTTTTTCCAGGCATTACTTCCCAACTTATAGATTTGCGGCGGTTTGCCATCTTTGCCGTTATATTTTGTGACTTTGTGC
>JBALXG010000559.1:0-2137 GCA_036961055.1 Leeuwenhoekiella sp.
GTATCGCTTAAGTGATATCCTACTGCAAATCTTCCTGCAAATGTTGTCTTTGCTGTAACAGATTCTGCTGTCACTCCTTCATTGAGAAGAGAGTTATCATAGTTATAATTAATGACCCCAAAATTTGCATTGAGGTACATATTTTTTATTCCAAAGGAATAATCTGCTCTATTATCCTGAGCTCTTGCAGCAATAGATAAACTGCAAAAAATGATTAAAAAATATTTCAGAGTATTAGGTGTTGATGGTTATACTGTATGGCTAAGATATAAAAAAAAAGGCTCCCTGTTAAGGGAGCCTTTATAAGCTTTAGGTATAGAAGAATTAATGAATTATTTTCTAATTTCTTTAATTCTAGCTTTTTTACCTGTAAGACCTCTAAAGTAATAGATACGAGCTCTACGCACTTTACCTTTTTTGTTGATCTCTATTTTTTGCAATGCTGGAAGCATCATAGGGAAAATACGTTCTACACCTACAGTACCAGACATTTTACGTATTGTAAAAGTTTTTGTTGCACCTGTTCCTCTTAGTTGTATTACTACACCACGAAAGAACTGAGTACGTTTTTTTTCACCTTCGCGTATTTCATAATACACGGTAATTGTATCACCAGCACTAAATTCTGGGAAATCTTTCTTCTCTACAAATTCGTTTTGAACGAATTGAACTAAATCTTCCATTTTACAGGAGTTTTATTGGTTTTTATAAGGGCAACATTCACGATTATCGCCAGAGGTTAGCCTTATGCGGGTGCAAAGATACATTTTAATTTGTTATAGACAATTTAGTGATTGTAAAAAACTGGGTTTTTAAGACCTAAAATCGACTTTTTAATCTAATAAATCCGGACGTCTGTCTTTAGTATGCAGATAAGCCTGATCTTCTCGCCATTCTTCAATTTTGCCGGTATTACCTGAAGTTAATATTTCAGGGACTTTCCATCCTTTATATTCAGCGGGGCGAGTATAAATAGGAGGAGCCAGAAGATTATCCTGAAAAGAATCTGTAAGGGCAGACGTTTCATTACCTAAAACCCCGGGAATAAGTCGTATCAATGCGTCGCAAAGTACCAATGCACCCAGTTCACCGCCACTAAGCACATAATCACCAATAGATATTTCCCGAGTAATAAAGTGATCTCGCACTCTTTGATCTACACCTTTATAATGACCACATAAAATAATGATGTTTTTATGAAGAGAAATTTGATTTGCAATTCCCTGATTTAAAGTCTCACCATCTGGAGTCATATATATTATCTCATCATATTCCCGCTCACTTTTAAGTTGAGAAATGCACTTATCTATGGGCTCAATCATCATCACCATGCCTGCACCACCGCCAAATTGATAATCGTCTATTTGCTTGTAGGCATTGCTGCTAAAATCTCTTAAATTATGAAGTTGAATATCTACAAGACCTTTCTCAATAGAGCGTTGCATTATTGAAGCTTCAAAGGGACTGGTAAGTAAATCTGGTACAACGGTAATAATATCAATACGCATTCTGAAGATTTTAATTGACCAAAAGTAGTAAAATAACCTAATATTTCATTTTATATAAACCACCTGTCAAGGGTTAAAATCGGCTGAAAATGGTTAAAAATCGACCAATTTTAAATTTTAATAACACTGAAAATAATAGCTTTTAAAAAAAGAATCCGTGTTTATGTCACGGATTCTGAATAAATTTATGTGAGAATAAATTAGCTCTTATTATTTTTTATAATTTTATTACGCTCATCTTGTAGTAATCTCCCCATTTTTTGCTCCTTTTCTAAAGCCTTTTTGCGGTATTCGTCATACTCAAGCTCTACTTCATTAAATTTCTTATTAGCTTCCTGAGTTTGATAATTACTTCCCTTATACTTATAAATAAAGAAGAAAAGCGCCAGACCGAGAACAGCTACAATTCCCCACATAAGAGATTTGTAACCACCTTTTGTCATCTGTATACCTAAAAAATTTATAGAATCTTTCTCCTCTCTCGTCGTATCAAGAGTGTTCTGAGTATCACTTAAAGAAGCATTTAATTTACTTAATTCTGTTTTTTGAGTTTGTAACTTATCGTTTAACCCTCTTATTTCTGTTTTTAAGTTTGCAATACTGTCTTTAGTATTTTGCTGAAGCTTGTT
>JBALXG010000055.1:0-7619 GCA_036961055.1 Leeuwenhoekiella sp.
TTATGATTTGGGCGAGATTCCTGTGGGTGCTGTTGTGGTTGTAAATAATACGATTATTGCCAGGGCACACAATCTTACAGAACGTCTAAACGATGTCACAGCGCATGCCGAAATGCAGGCTATTACTGCCGCAGCAAACTACCTTGGCGGAAAATACCTCACAGACTGCACAATATATATTACGCTCGAGCCTTGCCAGATGTGTGCAGGCGCTCTTTACTGGAGTCAGGTTTCTCGCTTGGTTTTTGGCGCTACAGATGAACTAAGAGGTTACCGCAAAATGGGCACCTCCTTACATCCTAAAACCAAGGTAACATCTGGTATTTTACAAACCGAAACTAGCGAACTTCTAAAGCGCTTTTTTATTGAAAAACGAAATCTGAATTAGAGATGTTTCTATTCTAAAGAATGTGTCGCATAATCTACTCCCATCTCCTTATAAATAGGCTCAAAATCTGCCAAACGCTGCTTAAAATCGGCATAATTTCTGTCTTTTTTAGGCGACCAAACTACTTCTGATAAAGCAGTCATTCTGGGAAGTATCATATATTCAACATAATCTGTAGTATCCATATATTCTGTCCACACATTTCCCTGAGCTCCCATAATAAACTTTGATTCTTCGGCTGTAAGTTCTGTAGGTTCTGGCTCGTAACCATATACTTTTTCAACAGTTAATAATCCGCCTATAGAAAGTGGTTCCCCTTCAGGATCACCTTGATACTTATCAAAGTAACAAAATTCATTGGGTGTCATAATAACGTCATGACCCTGCTGTGCAGCGTCTATTCCTCCTTCTATTCCGCGCCAGGACATTACAGTAGCATTAGGAGCAAGACCACCTTCAAGAATTTCATCCCAGCCTATTATGCTTTTGCCTTCACTATTTACAAATTTCTCTATGCGTTGTATGAAATAACTTTGCAGTTCGTGCTCATTTTTCAAATTAAGATCTGCAATTCTTTTCTGGCAGTCAGGACAGCGTTCCCAGTTAGCTTTGGGGCTTTCATCACCCCCAATATGAATGTAATGAGAAGGAAAAAGATCCATTACTTCTGTAAGTACATTTTCTAAAAATGTAAAGGTTTCATCTTTCCCGGCGCAATAAACATCGTCAAAAACGCCCCATGTTTCCTGAACAACTTTAGGAGTTCCATTTGCCTGTAATTCCTTACTTTTATCAGACATCATATTATTATCTACCACTGTTTTTTCTTCAGGAAAACAACTTAAATAGGGATATGCTGCTATAGCCGCACTACTATGACCGGGTAATTCTATTTCAGGAATCACAGTCACATGACGATCTGAAGCATAATTAACTACGTCCTTTATTTGTTCCTGTGTGTAAAAACCACTGGTTTCTTTTTGATCATTTTCTGTACCCGGATAATGCCCAACAATAGTACCGTTACGCATACCACCTATCTCTGTTAGCTTAGGATATTGTTTAATCTCAATGCGCCAGCCCTGATCATCGGTTAAATGCCAGTGAAATGTATTCATTTTATGAAGCGCGATTAGGTCTATGTATTCTTTTACAAATTCTACAGGAAAGAAATGTCTGCATACATCAAGATGCATCCCTCTGTATTCAAATCTGGGATAATCCTCAATGCTCACAGCTGGTATGGTGACATCGGCTACTTCGTCATCAGCGTTATTTATTAATTGGCGCAATGATTCAATACCATAAAAAACACCTTTGGCAGTTTTGCCTGTGATAATTACATGACCTGGGGTTACTTTGAGCAGATAACCTTCCTCATGATCAAGCGTTTCATCAATTTTTAATTCAATTGAATTCTCATCCAGATCTTTACTAGCTTCATAAGTTATTGTCTTACCAAATGCATGCTGTATGAGATCGCTTAAAAATTTTCCTTCTCGCTCTAAACCTTCATCACCTGAGATTGTTGTTTCGTCATTAATTACAAACCTGCCCTGATTCATAGCAATATTTACGGGCTTTGGGATAATACCATAATCTTCCGGATTATTTTCTGTATCCTGATAAGGATTTGCGCAACTACATAAGGAGAGAATCGTACATACGAGAATTAACTTTCGCATAATTTTAGAACTTTAATATAAAATGAATTAAAAAAAACAGGCATTAGAGGTAAATATCGGTAATAAATTGATAGAATTTAGAAATTAAAAGCAAACAACTTTACGTAATTTCGTTTTTCATATATATTGTAAAAACCAACCTTAATGAATTCAATCGCTGAACGTGTAGCCGATTTTCTCAAGCGTTTTCCTCCTTTTGCTTTTCTAAACGAAAAAAAACTATTGGAAATCGCCTCTCAGGTAAAGGTTATTTATTTAGAAAAAGATAAAGCGGTTTTTAAGGAAAAGGAAAAAAACCACGGGATGTTTTATGTCGTCAAAGATGGTGCTGTACGTCTTATGAACATAAAAGAGAACCAACTCAAAATTGTTGACATTTGTGATGAAGGAGATATTTTTGGACTGCGCCCATTGATTACAAAAGAAGATTATCTGCTTTCTGCTGTGGCAAATGAAGAAAGTATTTTATACGGAATACCTATAGATCTCTTTCTACCAATCGCTTTAGAAAACAAATCTGTAAGTAACTTTCTTATCGCATCGTTTGCTTCAAATGTTAGTGATCCTTATACACTTGAAGAAAGTGGAAAACTCTTTACTGAATATAGTGTAGAGCGCAACAGTGATTTATTCGACTTACAAAAAGCGCGTTACACAAAAAATCCTGTAACCTGTAGTCCGGAAACTAGCGTCAAAGAAGCGGCATTACTTATGTCACAGCGACATATAGGATCAATTATAGTGGCTCTTGATAAAAAACCGGCAGGAATCATCACAAATCGGGATTTAAGAGACAATATCGCCACCGGTAAACATGGAGTTGATGAGCCTGTAAAAAACATAATGAGCACGCCGGTACGCTGTTTTCAAAAAGGCCCTACCGTTGCTCAGGCTCAGCTTATAATGCTTAAAAATGACATTAATCATTTATGTATTACAGATGACGGTACACCAGATTCTGAACTTTTAGGACTTATAACGCAGCAGGACATTGTGGTATCTTTTGCAAATAATCCCGTTGTTTTATTAAAAGAAGTTAAACGTGCCAAAAACGGCAAATCGCTGCGCGAGGTGCGAACAAAAATTTCAGAACTGCTTAAAAAATATCTGGAGCAGAATCTGCCGCTTTCTCAAATACTGAATATTTTAAACGAAATAAATTATGCTGTAACTGTAAAAGCAATTGAGCTGGCACTTAAAAAAATGCCCACTCCCCCGCCCTGTAAATATGCCTGGCTCGCTTTAGGCAGTCAGGGACGCAAAGAACAATTACTGCTCACAGATCAGGATAATGCGATAGTTTTTGAAGATGTGCCTTTAGAAGATTATGCTTCAGCACAGGCATATTTTCAGGAACTGGCACGTATTGTAACTTCAACTCTTCACAAAGTAGGATATGCCTATTGCCCGGCAGATATGATGGCAAGCAACCCCAGATGGTGCCAGTCTTTAGCAGAATGGAAATCACAATTTGGTTTATGGATTTCTTCCCCAAGTCCTGAAAGTCTTTTGTTGTCTGCAATATTCTTTGATTATAGTTATGTGTATGGCGACACACCATTGGTCACAGAATTGTCTGATAGTATTTTTAAAGCGCTTGAATCGAATACCATTTTTTATAAGCATATGGCACAAGATGCGATTAAAAGTCCGTCACCATTAGGGTTTTTCAGGCAGGTTTTAGTTGAAGATAATGGCGAACATAAAGACTTTTTTGATATAAAAGCCCGTGCTTTAATGCCTCTTATAGATGCTGCCAGAATTTTAAGTTTGCATTATAAAATACGAAATATCAATAACACCGCCGGCAGGTTTGAGCGCCTTGCCATTCTTGACCCTAATAATAAAGAAGTTTATGAAGGATGTTCTTATGCATTTAAAGCACTCCTAAAATTTAGAACTAAACATGGTATTTTACACAATGACTCGGGGAGATTTATAGAACTAGCGATACTCAGCAAAGCCGAAAAATTAAAATTAAAACGCTGTTTTAAACCTATACGGGATATTCAGGAAATATTAAGAATACGATATCAACTAAACTAAATGATAAATTTACAATTCTGGAAAAGCGATAAATCTAATATTCCTAATTTTTATAAGGAATATGCTGCGCTGTTTGCTAACCAGAAAGTGCAACTTCTTGATGAAACCCGCTATGTTGTTTTTGATACAGAAACTACAGGCCTGGATGTAAGAAATGACAGAATGCTTAGTATAGGCGCCATAAGTATTATAGGCAATGTAATTGATGTTTCTGATGCTTTAGAAAGATATGTAAAACAAGATGTCTTTAGTGAAGAATCTGTTGCTATTCACGGGATTTTACGCCAAAGCAAATATGAACAAATAACCGAAGAAGAAGCGGTTAAAGAATTTCTTTCCTTTATAGGGAATTCAGTTTTAGTGGGGCATCACGTAGGTTTTGATGTCAAAATTATCAATTATGCTCTCAAAAGATTGGGCGCCCCTAAACTGAAAAATAAGCTTTTAGATACCGGGATTTTATATAAAAGAACAATTCACGTAGTAAATATGATGTCAAGAGAAAAGCATTATAGTCTTGACGAACTTTGCGAAGAATTAAAAATTGCTAAAACAGACAGACATAAAGCTTCTGGTGATGCTTTTATTACAGCAATGGCATTTTTAAAAATTAAAAGTAAACTACTGCAAACAGGAAAATTCACAACCAAAGAACTCTATAAACCACGCTAAATAAATTAGTTAATGTGATCTGCCGCCAGATATTCTTCTGCCAGATGGCGTACAGTATTATACGATTTTAAAAAAGGGTGTTCATTTTTTGACCGTATTTGGGCGATTTTTAATGCAAAAGGGACATTATCCTTTATACTCAATCGATTGAGTTGCTCATCAAAACAGTTATATAGCAATTTATTTAAAGGTGTTTCTACACCAGTGGTATTAAATTTTGAAATCAGTTTTTTACAACAGGATAAAAATAATTGTGGATGCCCGGATAAACTTTGTACAACTGTATTAAAATAAAGAATTACGTCGTTTCCGCTATGAACTTCAGCCAGCGCTATCGCATCACTTTCTTCAGTTTCTGGCCTGAAAATCCAAAGGTTTTTTTCAATAAATACACTCTGGTCATGACTTGATGTGTAATAAACATCCATCCCCAGACCTGTACTTATGACAAATACATTTTCGCCTAAAGCCCTCATTAAAAAATTGAGGAATTCAAATTCACGGTCTGGTGCTAATAATCTTTTACGTTTGTAACCTTTATTTCTAAATCTAACAGAATACAGATTTTCAAATTCTTTAAAGTCACTCATGTTCAAGAAGCTTTACAATTTTCTCAAGACCCTGCATACGCGCATGATCTGCAGCGCGCTGGCCACGAGAATCTTTTACCGTTTTATCTGCACCTTTTTCTATAAGTAGTTTTACAATCTCAATTTGGTTAAAAGTGGCTGCATATATAAGTGCAGTAGATTCATTATAATTTTTGCAATTTACATCTGCCCCTTTCTGTATTAATAGTTTAGCAATTTCTGGGTAACCTTTAAAGCAAACACCCATTAAAGCCGTATTACCAGATGCATCCTGCGCATTTATATCCTGATCATATTCCAGTATCAATTCAGTAAGGTCTGCATAACCATAATACGTTGCCAGTAATAATGGTGTAGAACCTCTTTGATCTTTAACCGCGACCAAATCAGGATTTTTTGTAAGCAACTCACGCACTTCCCCTGTTTCCTGTGATCGTATAGCGTTAAAAAGTTTCTCTGTTTCCATAATCTTAAAAATACTGATTTTATGTTTAATGAAGAAAGGCCGTTTAATTTACACCTCGCCTTTACTAAATGAGTAAGTCCTAAAAGTAATATTCTTTTAGCATACTCTTTAAATTAAGAATCGATAAAACTTATCATTCAATATCAAAAACCTCGCTTTATGCTTCAAATTCATTTTGTACTTTTCATTTTCTAATTAACTTCTATGAAATACTTCAATTACCATTTCTTTATCGCTATTTTCTTATTAGCTGCAAATCTTACAGGTCACGCTCAAAAAGTAGATTATTTTCCTGATTTTGGTGCCAAATGGGAAGATAAAAAGGCCGCTTCGGTAGATATTTCACAATCAGATCTCGATGCAGCGGTAGCTTTCGCGAAAGCAAATGAATACTCAGAATCTCACGATCTGCGTCAGGCTATCTTAAAAGGATTTGAAAGTGAGCCTTACCATGAAATACTAGGACCAACAAAAAGACGCGGCGGCCCGGCGGGTATGATTATAAAAAATGGCTATGTGGTTGCACAATGGGGAGATATTAAAAGAGTAGATATGACCTTTAGTGTGACTAAAAGTTTTCTATCTACCACCGCAGGGCTAGCGCTTGAAAGCGGACTTATAAAGTCTGTAAATGATACGGTTGCAAAAACAATTTGGGATGGCACTTTTGATGGTGCTCATAATAGTAAAATAACATGGAAAAATCTATTATAACAAAATTCTGACTGGAGTGGCGAACTCTGGGGAAGTAAAGACTGGGCAGATCGCCCGCCACATGAAGGCGATATTGATGACTGGAAGAACAGAACGCTTAATGAGCCGGGAACTGTTTTTGAATATAATGATGTGCGCGTAAATCTTCTTGCCTATGCCCTGACGCAAACCTGGCGTGAACCTTTACCTCGTATTTTAAAGGAAAAAGTGATGGATAAAATAGGAGCCTCAACCACATGGCGCTGGTTGGGCTATGATAATTCCTGGGTCACTATTGATGGCCTAAAAATGCAATCTGTAAGTGGTGGCGGTCACTCGGGCGGCGGTATGTTTATAAGCACAGAAGATATGGCGCGTTTTGGCCTATTATTTCTCAATAATGGTAAATGGAAAAATCAGCAAATTTTGCCTCAAAAATGGGTAAAAGAGATAAGAAATCCGTCTGTACCCAATCCTAATTATGGTTACATGTGGTGGCTTAATGAGAACGGACCGCGGCACTGGGATGGTATTGCAGATAATGTATATTATGCTGCTGGTTTTGGCGGAAACTTCATTATAATAGATGAAGCAAATGATCTTGTAATTGTCACGCGATGGCTTGAACCTTCTAAGGTGGGAGATTTTATGACTTTAATTAATAAATCTTTATGATGCAAAACCCTTGTTAAATGCAGAAGTAGTGAAAAAGAGATTTTTTACCTTAGTCAAAATTTTAAAAATATAGGTATGAGCAATACTGTTGAAGCCTGGTTAGAAAATGATTCTTTAGCGTCAAATGTGAGCAGAGGTTTGATATCTGGTTTATTAGGCGGGCTTGCAGGCACTTTAGTTAAAAGCGCCATCGAGAAAATTCTTCCTGTTAGAAAACCCAATACACGTTCTGCGCAAGTAAAAATGGTTGATGAACTTTCAGTAAAAATTACAGGAGAGCGCATTAGCGAAAGTAATCATGAGATTGCTGAACAACTTGTGAGTATACCTTTTGGCGCAAGTTTGGGAGCAACTTACGGCTACACAAAAAGAGATGATCTAAAACCAAATCTTCTTGAAGGTAT
>JBALXG010000055.1:7629-10577 GCA_036961055.1 Leeuwenhoekiella sp.
CGTCTTTGGGGCATCAACCTGGTATGGTACTCATGAAACCTCATTGCCCATGCTTGATTTGAAAGATAACCCTACCGAAATTCCACTTAAACTGCAGGCAAATGAACTTTTGGCTCATTTAGCTTTCGGTATAACTACAGAATTGGTACGCAGTTATATACTACGCAGAATTAAAGACTAGCCCCCTGCTTTTTTTTAGTGATGATGTGTATTTATTTTCTTTAACTTCTCAACATTATTAAAATCAGGGACTTTGCGAATGTCCTGATTTACAACCTGAGATTGATTTATTATCGCGTTAAGCGTGAGAGCATTAAACCCCAAATACAGGGTAAAAGCTCATTATAGAAAGTACTAACACAGCAGATCTTTTTGAAGAACTACAAGATTTTTTACGAGTTTTCTGAGTTTATAAAAAGCACAGATTTTGCAAAAGCTGTAATTGTAGCTATTGCTGTAGTTACGCCTATTTTTGTGGGTTTTGAATTGGGTAAATTTGAATTAGGCCTCGCTATTGGTGTAGGTGCACTCTTAAGTTCTCCCAGCGATATTAACGGAAGCCCTAAACACAAACGCGTAGGCATTCTCTTTTCTGCCTTAATTGCCGTTCTTTCAAGTATTTTAGGTGGTTATTTACCTGCCAATATTTGGATTCAACTGCCTGTTTTGGGTGTTTCTATGTTTATGATGGCTTATCTGGCCATTTATGGCTTTAGAGGTTCGCTAGTAGGTTTTTCTGGATTATTTGCGCTTGTTTTAAGTTTTGCAAATTTATCTACAACCCTTCAGCCTTATGAAAGGGCAATATTAATAGGAATAGGTGGCCTCTGGTATTTATTCCTGACAACAATTGTTGACTATATTTTTCCCAAAAAACAAACCGAAGAATTTCTTATAGAATCGTTGTCACTAACCTCAAGGTACATTAGGACTCGGGCAAATCTTATGAATAATAGTCTGGATCGTAAGAATGGCTATAAATCTCTTTTACAATTACAAAGTGACCTGAATGAAAGCCATGAAAAATTAAGAGAAATCCTTATTAATTCAAGCCAAAGTTCTGGTGATTCTCCTTTTCAAAGTAAGCGCTTAATCATTCTTATTCAGCTTATAGATATTTTTGAACTCGCCATGGCATATCCTGTGAATTATGTAAAAATGGATGAGTTATTTAAAAATAATCCCGCTCAAAAAAAGTCTTTTTATAATTTAATTATTGGGACAAGTCAGCGGCTTGACTATATCGCCTATTCGCTAAAAAGAGGTGTGAAAAATCCTAAAAAGAGCTCTTTAAAGGAGAACCTATATCAAGTGAAACAGTTAATTGAAGAATATAGAAAAGATGCAGAAAGTCCCTGGGATGATGGCTATATAATGTTGCAAAACCTCTATGACTATCAGGAAAAGCAAGTTGAAAAAATTGAATTTATAGAGCATATTTTAAGCACTAAGGATTATAATCAATTAGCTTTTTCAAAAAAGAAAGTTTCCCGCCGATTTTTAACTCAGCAGGATTACAACCCGCGAATTCTAATAGAAAATCTCAGTTTGCAATCACCTATTTTCAGGCATGCGCTTAGGCTGGCAGTTGTTGTGATGATAGGTTTTGCAGCCGGTAGTATTTTTGCACTTCAAAACCCGTATTGGATCTTACTTACCATAATCGTAATTATGCGCCCTAATTATGGTCTCACAAAGTCAAGATCTACTCAGCGTATTATAGGTACTATTATAGGTGCTGTTATAGCCACAGCGGTTGTTTTGCTCATTCACAACGTAATGCTTTTTAGAATTCTTGCAATTATCTCACTTATTTTTGCGTTTGCTACCATTCAAAAAAATTACCGTACAGCAGCGATTTTTATCACTTTAAGTGTGGTTTTTGTGTATGCTTTGCTTAAGCCTAACGTGATAAATGTTATAGAGTTTAGAGTGGTAGACACCGTTCTGGGCGCTATTCTGGCGGCGATGGGAAATGCATGGCTCTGGCCCACGTGGGAATTTCTGGGTTTACGTAAAATATTAGCTCAGGCGGTGACAGCAAATAAACTTTATTTAGAGCAAACCGCTTATTATTATGAGAAAAAAGCCGAATTACCCACTTCACATAAGCTTTCGCGAAAGCAAGCCTTTATTTCTACAGGTGAATTAAATGCGGCTATGCAGCGCATGAGTGAAGAGCCATCGTCACAACAAAAAAACTCTGAAAATATTTATGAACTCGTCATACTTAATCACACCTTTTTAAGCGCTCTTGCTTCTTTAAGTACATACATTCAAAATCATATAACAACTGAAGCTTCTGAACATTTTAAAATTTACACGGCTTCTATTACTCAAAATCTTGAGTTTGCCGAAGATCTTTTAAAGAATAAGAATAAGGCAGAATCAGCTCAGGTAAACAGTCAGTCTGAAGCTGAAGAATATATGCAAAATAAATATAATGAGTTGTCAAGAACTTCTGTTGACACAGCAAATGCAACACTTCAGGAAGCCCAGCTAATTACAGAACAGTTAAAATGGTTAAAATCTTTAAGTGACGAAATAATCACGCGCATCCATCAAATAGATTTTGCTTAACGATAAAAAGTAACATAATGATTTTTCAGGATTTTCTTACAGCTATAATTAGGCCAGTAGACCAGTTCATTTTGGTAAGGTTAAAATCTTCCCGCTTCTCCAGATAATCAACTAGTTTTTCTACATTATTTTCATGTCCTTTTGGCCAGTTAGGCTGCGCGGTCATATCATCTATTACATAAAAACCGCCCACTTTTACTAACTGCAGAATTTTGTCAATATCGCTGTACTTTCCCGGCCAGGCATCTGCAAAAACTAAATCAAACAGATCACCTTTATAATTCTGAATATAATTTGCCGCGTCATCACAAATAAGTTTTACTCTTTTATCTTCACCAAAATAACTTCTGGCAATCTCAATAAGTTTT
>JBALXG010000560.1:0-2121 GCA_036961055.1 Leeuwenhoekiella sp.
AGCAATCCTGCTTACATCTCAGTTGATGGAAAGCAAGTTTCTGTAAATATGGAAAGCGCTGAAAAGTCAAATTACAGCGTAAAGCTGGAAATTTCAGATTCCCTTCAACTTGATATGGAATTATGGCACAAAGAGGGAATACTCACCATATCAGATAGTACAGGCGCGGTTGTGACCAGACCGGTTTATGGCGAGTGTGGGTGTTAAAAATTATTTTTATGAAAAAACTATACTTTATAACCTTTACAATTTTAACCTCGCTTTTAATTACAAATTGTAAAATGGAATCAGGTGATAAAAAAATAAAAGTAGAGGAACTCACTATTGCCAAAATTCACAAGGCCTATAAAAATGGTGATTATACAAGCGAAGAACTGGTAAGGGCATATCTTGATCGCATTAAAAAACTAGATACATTTACAAATGCGATCACAGCCATAAACCCTGAAGCGATCAAACTTGCAAAAGAAAGTGACGAAGATTTTAAACAAAACGGAGTTCTTAAACCGTTGCAGGGTATTCCTATTCTGGTTAAAGACAATATAAATGTGAAAGGATTGCCTACAACTGGAGGATCTTTAGCTTTAAAAGATTTTATACCAGACGAGGATGCTTTTATCATTAAAAAATTAAAAGACGCAGGTGCTATAATTCTGGCGAAAACAAATATGGCAGAATGGGCTTTTAGCCCAATGCATACTGAAAGTTCTACTGCCGGAACTACACATAATCCATATAACCTTGATTATGTCCCGGCAGGATCAAGCGGAGGTACAGCTGCTGCAGTTGCTTCTAATTTTGCTGTAATAGGTCTTGGTACTGATACCGGTAATTCTATTCGTGGGCCCTCTTCACACTGCGATCTTGTAGGTTTTAGAACTACTCTGGGATTGATAAGCCGAAGCGCTATTGTTCCACTTTATTTGCGTAATGATGTGGTGGGTCCTATGGGCAGAACGGTTACAGACGCCACAAAAGTGCTTGAGGTAATGGCAGGCTATGATCCACAAGATTCTATTACCGCTCATTCTAAGGGAAAAATCCCGGAAAATTATACCCAATTTCTACAAAAAAACGGTCTAAAAGGGGCAAAAATCGGAGTTTTAAGTCATCTTTTTGGCGAAAATACGGATCCTGAAATAGCGGCTTTATTTAATAAGGCTGTAAAGGATATTGATTCGCTGGGTGCTCAGATAATCTCAAATGTAGTGATTCCTAACTTTGATGAACTGCGACAAGATCAATGGTGTTCTGCTTTCAAAACTGATCTTGAGAATTTTCTTTCCACTTACGTGAAAAACGATACGATCAAAACTATTGAAGATGTAATACGAATAGGCACTCATTCAGATTTTGCGCGTCAGCGGCTTAATTCTTCCGCAGAAAGCGAAGAAGGCAGATATGGCCATCCTGAAACGCCATGTCTTGATGCTTACCACGATGAGCGACGTACAGCCTTTCGCGAAGCTATAGAAAAAGTAATGGACTCGCTGCAACTAGATGCTTTGGTCTATCCTACCTGGCGCAATAAACCGGCACACATCGCAAATTTTCAGGAAGAATATAAAGGCGATAATAGTCAGATAATTGCACCTCATACCGGTCAGCCGGCTTTTACGGTACCTATGGGTTTCTCTGGCGATAATTTACCTGCCGGGCTTCAGTTTTTAGGCAGAATGTTTAGTGAGCCTACTTTAATCAAACTTACGTACTCATACGAGCAGGGTACAGATCACAGGAAGACGCCTGATTTTACACTTCAAGAATAAAGTACCATTTTATACACTCATCTATAGTATTCCGCATTCGGTCTAAAAATTTAAAATAGCTATAATGATGCATCTATTTTTACTTCATAATTAATGAATTATTCACTATTAAAAATATTGAGATGAGAAAAGTTAAATCTATATGCGGCAAAAAAGAAAAAGCAACTTTAACAAGCAAGATCCAGAATGTGAGCATTCATCTGAATGAAATTAAATGTCTAAAAGAAAAAATTCAGGAATTATTATTTACTAAAGAATTTCAGCTTAATTATATACTTGCATTAGAAAAAATTTCAGGACAGGACTTATCTGAAAATTATATGCCAGATATTCTGAGGGAAGAAATTTTGTC
>JBALXG010000561.1:0-2113 GCA_036961055.1 Leeuwenhoekiella sp.
TTTCAAACCAAGGAGGATCTGCATCTACAGCAGACGAAAAAATAAAGTTTAGTTTACGTTATTTTAAGTTCAGCCAGATAATTGATCTAAGGCTGGCAAGCCATTCTATTTCCTATCCCTTTAATTTCTTCCCTTAGATTTAAAACAAAATTTTATTAGGACTGAAAAGTATTTTTCATCCCTTTAAAGTTATTGCGTGGTGGTTGGCCTTGCAATAATGAAGTCTATATTATGACTTTTATTAATGAGTAAAATAGTTTTAAATCTAGAAAAAATCAGAATGAATACCTCATATATATTAATTTGCCTCGTTGTGGTGGCAAGCATCTGCATACCTTACTTATTATTTACCATGGGCGGAAAACGCGATGTAAAAAACATAAACACTACAATTAAAAATGAAATCTCTCAAAATAATCTGACAATATCTGCATCAGAAAAATGGAGAAATACTTACTTGGGAATTGACAAAATGCAGCGGAAAGCTTTGTTTTTAAAAATTTCAAAAATTGAAAATACAGTCCAACTATTAGATTTAAATGAAATCAGGGGATTTGAAATAGTTGAAAAAAGAAGAGAGCTAAAGATCAAGGATAGAAAAGACATGTTGCTTGAACAACTTGATTTAAAGGTTAATTTTCTGAACAGTGAAATAATCCTGCTAAGATTTTATGACGAAATTCAGGATCAATACGAAGATTACGAGCTGCGAAGGATTGATAAATGGAAGGCTATGCTCGTAGATGCTGCTGCTAAATTGCCCGAAAAACGAGTAGCTTAAAATGATACCAAGCGCCAAAATTAAAACAGACAAAGCCCAAACAGCGCCAATGCCAGTTATAGGATTATGGTTTTAGCCATAGCAAATAATAATCTTACAGAAAATCTTTCAGAAAATCTTAGTTGAAAAACGTGCAGATTAATTAGAGTTCTTTAAGTTTCTTATTAGGTAAAACTAAAATCAGGTATCAAAGAAAAAATAAAAGCGAACACATCATATAAATGAAATGCGTTCGCTTTTTAGTTTGCTGTAGAATATTAGATTTCTCTATTTTACCAAATTGTGATTCTTTCCTCTTTTGATAAAAACATTTTATCTTCAGGTTTCACATCAAATGCGTTATAAAAAGGAGTGCTGTTCATTAGTGGTCCATTCACGCGCCAAAGTGGTGGTGAATGAGGGTTGTTGTTGAGCCACAAACGAAGAAACTCGTCTTTCATTTTTACTTTCCATATTCTGGCAACAGACAGGAAGAAACGCTGGTCTGGAGTGAAGTTGCCCACTTTTGTAGAATCCTGTCCTTCTTTGGTCATTTTAAAAGCATCGTAAGCCACAGCTATTCCCGCAATATCTGCAGTATTTTCACCTACGGTCATGTCCCCTTTAACGTGTAAAGTGTCTAAAACTGTAAAAGTGCTGTATTGATCTATGACTTGCTGTATTCTTGTTTTAAACTTTTTATAATCGTCTTCTGTCCACCAATTTTTTACATTACCATCTTTATCGTATTGCGCGCCCTGATCGTCAAACGTATGTGTTATTTCATGGCCTATTACCATCCCAATGCCTCCATAGTTTAGGGCATCATCTGCGTTATTATCAAAATAAGGCGATTGCAGAATACCTGCGGGAAAGACGATTTCATTTGCAGAAGGATTATTGTAAGCCGTCACCGTTGATGGTGTTGTGTACCATTCTGTTTTATCTACGGGTTGGCCTAATTTTTCCAGTTCACGATGATATGATGAAGCAGCAGCAGATACTATGTTTTCAAAATAAGTGTCT
This sequence comes from Leeuwenhoekiella sp., assembly GCA_036961055.1. GTDB lineage: Bacteria > Bacteroidota > Bacteroidia > Flavobacteriales > Flavobacteriaceae > Leeuwenhoekiella. The sequence goes on from JBALXG010000561.1 coordinate 1,787, forward strand.
CTTGCAATATGCACATTTTGGTAATCCTTCCATTTATCAGGATAACCTATTTTTTTGGTCATTGCAAACAGTTTTTCTTTTGCTCTTACCTTTGTGCTGTCGCTCATCCACTCCAGTTTATCTATTCTTGCAGCGTACGCCTTTTGTATATTATTGACCAGATCTAACATGCGTTTTTTGGCATCTTCCGGGAAATATTTCTTTACATAGAGTTGTCCCAGAGCTTCGCCCAAATAATTATCAACGGCACTGGCCATTATTTCTCCACGGGATTTTTGCACCGCCTGGCCTGAAATAACTTTGGTAAATTCAAAATCGGCATCTACA
>JBALXG010000562.1:0-2109 GCA_036961055.1 Leeuwenhoekiella sp.
AGCCGCGTGATAACAAATAGATTTAGTTATGTATCTTTTTGTACGTATGTGCGGAGGTGTGTGTGGAACATTAATTAAAGGCGAATTTTCAACGCTGCGCAATATTGATGACATGCGCTCGATAACCTGTATGGGGTATTTTCCCACAGATGTCTCACCACTTAACATAACAGCATCAGCACCATCCATTACAGAGTTTGCCACGTCATTAACTTCTGCTCTTGTAGGAGTAAGACTGGTAATCATTGTTTCCATCATTTGGGTAGCAATGATTACAGGTATTCTGGCTTGTTTAGCCTTGAGAACAAGTTCTTTTTGAATAAGAGGAACTTCTTCTGCAGGAATTTCTACTCCTAAATCGCCTCTGGCAACCATAATACCGTCACTATACGCGATAATTTTATCAATATTTTTGACAGCCTCAGGCTTTTCAATTTTTGATATAATAGGAATTTTGTATTCTGAATGCTTTGCAATTAACTCCTGCAACTGCATTAAATCTCCTTCATGTCTCACAAAAGAAAGCGCAAGCCAGTCAACCTCCATAGAAATCGCAAAAATCGCATCTTCTATATCCTTTTCAGTTAAAGCAGGTAAGGAAATATTTGTATTTGGTAAGTTAACACCTTTACGTGAGCGCAAAGGACCACCTTGTATAACTACAGTCTCAACTTCATTCTCATGATCTGTTTTAAGAACCTCAAAAATAAGTTTACCATCATCAAGCAATATGCGCTCTCCTTTCTGTACATCACGAGGAAACTGCTTATAGTTCATATAAACCCGCTCTTTTGTACCTAAAAACTCCTCTACAGTAGAAAAAGTGATGATATCTCCCGGGTTTACTTCTACTTCTTCCTTCATTTTCCCTACGCGTAGTTTAGGTCCCTGAAGATCTGCCAGGATTGAAGTGTTGTAACCAAATTCCTCACTTAATTCCCGAATAATTTTGATCTTTTCTTTTACATCTTTATAATCTGCATGAGAAAAGTTTATTCTAAATACATCTGTTCCTGCTTTAATCATATTGTGCAGAACTTCTTTTGTACTTGATGCAGGGCCGAGGGTGGCCACAATTTTGGTCTTTTTTCTATCTGGCATTATTCAAATATTAAATTTTTTTTTGATTTGAGTTGATTTACTTCTGCTTCGTATGCTGTTACTATTTGTGGTATCTGGTTAAGATTTGCAAGTAAAACAGCTTTTGCAAAACTATTAGAATCTGTTTCTATTTTGAGTAAATAATCTGCTTTTTTATATTCAGGCAACAAATTAAGTGACTTATAATTTTCCTGTGCTGTGAGATCAAAGAGTCCATTATTACTTACAACACCACTAATTTTTGTCTTACACTTATTAGCAACCAGACTATAAGTGATATAATGTCTTGTGTCATCAAATGTGTAAAGCGGAAAAAGAGCTGAATATCCTCCCATTTTATAATCTATATCTTTACCTGTACGCTCAAGATGTAAACCAAGATGTTTATTGATTAAAAATGCGAGGCGATAATCCTCCAGTGAGCAGTGTATAGCAATCACCGTAAAGTCATATTCCAACGCGTCATCTAACACTAACATTACTGTCGCCATTACCTGAAATAAGCAGCAAAGATAGACAAAGTCATAGATAAAAAGAGATTCTTGGGGGTTAAGAAATTAATAACCTGTTACAAAAATGCTAAATTAATTAAACTTCTGTACATCTATTTTGTTCTGAAATGCATAATATGCTCTTTTAGCAGCTTTTTCTTCTGCTTTCTTTTTTGATGTAGCTCTTGCCTTTGCAATCTGCTTTTTGTCTATAGATAATTTTACAGAAAAATGCTTAATTAAATCAAGACCACTATCTTCATACGTTTCAAAATGAAATGCCTTTTTTTCCTTCTGACACCATTCTATAAGCATACTCTTATAACTTATAACTCTGCCCTCTAATTGCTCAATATCAACATAAGGCTCTATTACCCTTTTTTTAATGAACTTATCACAGTAATTATAGCCTCTATCTAAATAGATTGCACCTACCAGTGCTTCAAAAACATTACCATGTATGTTTTCACCGAAGTGTGATTTAGGAATTCTACTCTCTACAAAATTGATTAACCTT
>JBALXG010000563.1:0-496 GCA_036961055.1 Leeuwenhoekiella sp.
GCATACTGGTTTGCTAATTTTATAATATTATAAGAATGACAAAAAGTAGAAGAAATTTTATAAAAAATGCCACTATTGCTGGGTTTTCTGGTATTGCCGCTTCAAATACAGTTTTTGGCGCTACACCAGAAAATAACCAAACAAACTTAGAAAATATAACAACTATGAAGCGACCAAAAGTTTTATTTTTTGATGTAAATGAATCATTATTAGATCTGGGAAAACTCAAAAAAAGCGTTGGGCAGGCTTTACAAGGCAGGGAAGATTTAGTGCCTTTATGGTTTACAACCATGTTACAGTATTCTCTCGTATCAACGACCGGCCGCCAATATGAAGATTTTGGCATCATTGGCGCAGCTACTTTAAGAATGGTCGCAGCAAATAACGGAATTGAACTAACCGAAGAAGAATCCAAAGAAGCACTGAGCCCAATCCGTTCACTAATGCCGCATCCTGAAGTAAAAGAGGCGCTGGGCAATCTTAAAGATGCCGGTTA
>JBALXG010000563.1:517-2108 GCA_036961055.1 Leeuwenhoekiella sp.
CGGCCTCACTGAATTTTTTGACAAAAGATTAAGTATAGAAGATATAGGAAAATATAAACCAGACCGCGATGTTTATGATTGGGCAGCACGCAAAATGGGGGTAGATCCCGCTGATTGTATGATGATCGCAGCCCACGGTTGGGATATTGCAGGAGCAATTTGGGCAGATTGGAGAGGAGCATTTATTGCTCGTCCTGGTCAGCAATTGTATCCATTGTCTCCTTTACCGGAAATAAATGAACCTGATCTTTTAAAGATTTCAGAAAAACTAATCGCTTTAGAAGACTAGATATGAGTGAAGTTGAGCAATCTGCCAAAATAAAACTATGAGCGTTTAGAATACATTTTTAAATTTTGTAAACCCACAATTTTCAATATCTTGAAGAGGAGTTAACGAGAAATTTATGGAATACAATTTGGCGAGTAAAATTATAAATTATCCTTTACAGATGGATCCTGAGACCGGTAGCGGGATTTTCAGCATATATAAGAATGATTCTCTTCAGAATTATGTGTCTTCAGATTTTTTGATTCCGCATAGAAAAGATTATTATTTCTTTGCTTTAATTCTTGAGGTTAGAGAATTAAGCCGTCACTGGATAGACATGAAACCTTATGATCTTCAGTCAAGAAAATTATATTTTACAGAGCCTTCACAAGTTCAATTAAAAGAAGAAAGTTGCGCCCTACATGTTTATAACATGAATATTACTAAGGAGTTTCTTTCGCTCAATAATCAAAATTCATTAAAAGATCTACCCATAATTCAGAATCCGCATCGCGGTCATATGCTGAATTTGACAGATAAAGATTATAAATTCTTATTAGACACACTCGATAAGATCTATGCTGAATATATAAACGAAAGCGAGTGGCAACATAGCATGTTACATTCTTACGTGAGTATTTTTCTTATTTATTGCAGCAGACTATACACTGAACAATTTGATAATCAAAAAGACCAGCCAGAATCATTATTGTTGGCCGATTTTCTAAAGCTGGTAGACCAGGATTTTAGCCAGCAACATGAAGTTTCACAGTACGCAGATCAGCTAAATATTTCTGCTGGTTATCTGGGTGATACTATTAAACAGCAAAGCGGTAAATCTGCAATCGTACATATTCAGGAGCGCATCGTTCTTGAAGCAAAACGCCTTATTTATTTTACTGAAGATTCTATGAAAGAGATTGCGTTTAGTCTGGGCTTTGAAGACGCATCTTACTTTAATAGGTTTTTTAAACGGCATACCAACTTTACACCTATGGCATACAAAAAGCATATCCGGAAAATGTACCAGTAATTCCTGAAAGTCTTCAATAGGTGCGCTGCCTTGTGATTTTACATTTGCAATGAATTTAAAAACAAAATTATGAGATCAGTATTGATAACAGGAGCCAATAAAAGCTTAGGTTTTGAATTGGCCAGAATAATGCTCAAAAACGATTATTACGTATTTTTAGGAAGCCGAACCAAAGAAAGAGGAGAGGCTGCCGTTGAAAAATTGAAGAATGACGGACTTGAAAATGTAGAGCTTGTACAAATAGATGTAACCAACTTAGATTCTATTAAAGCCGCTGTAAAGGTGGTTTC
>JBALXG010000564.1:0-2100 GCA_036961055.1 Leeuwenhoekiella sp.
CAGATAAAGATGGAGGTAAGGATAATCATATCACTACAGTAATTTCATTTTTTGATGTAGATCTTAATTATGAAGACGCTTATGCATATACACGTAATGAGATTATACGTAAAAGAAATGAAGGTAAGGCTGGCGAAATTCTCGACACCATAATAAGTAAATATAAGGCGCTTGAAGATAGATTTGATTTTGTTCTTGTAGAAGGTTCAGATTTTACGGGAGAAGGAAACGTTTTTGAATTTGATACCAATGTACTGATTGCAAAAAACCTGGGAATACCTACAGTAATAGTAGGTAGCGGTGTAGGTAAATCAAAAGAAGAACTTATGGGTAGCCTTCAGATTGCCTATACTTCTTTTATAGATAAAGATGTTACTGTGATCGCTGTGGTGGCAAATAAAGTACAACCTGAAAATCTCAAAATAGCTACAGAAGGTTTAGAGGCTTTCCTCCCAAAAAATGTTGCAGTTTTTGCAATCCCTTTTACCGAAAAGCTCGCGCATCCCACAATGAAAGAAATAGTAGAAGAATTAGACGGAAAAGTGCTCTTTGGAGCCGATTTTCTGGATAATCAGACTGGAAATTATGGTGTGGGAGCAATGCAGCTGCGTAATTATCTAACACATCTTAAAGCAGATAGTCTTGTTATTACTCCTGGCGATAGGGCAGATATTATTCTGGGTGCTTTACAGGCCAATATATCAAGTAATTATCCGCGTATTTCTGGAATTATACTTACCGGAGGGTTGATTCCTGAAGAACCTATATTAAAATTGATAGAAGGACTTTCTCAAATTGTTCCCATCGTTTCGGTTGATGACGGGACTTTTTCAGTTACAAATAGAGTAGGAGCGGTAAAATCTCATATTTATGCAGATAGTACGCAGAAAATCGAAACTTCCCTTGCAGTTTTTGAACGAGAACTTGCTTTTGATAAGCTTGTCGAGCATTTGCTTACCTTAGAATCTGGCGGTATAACTCCGCGCATGTTTCAGTATAGTCTGGTAAAAAGAGCAAAAACTTCAAAAAAACATATTGTATTACCTGAGGGAGAAGATGAGCGTATTTTAAATGCAGCCGCACATCTTATCGATCTTGATTTAGTAAATATTACCTTACTGGGTGATGCAGGGAAAATTAAACAGAAAGCCATCGCTAATGGTATTGCTCTTGATTTCTCTAAAGTTAATATTATAGACCCGATCAAGTCAGAAAAATTTGAAGATTATGTAGCTACATTCTATGAATTGAGAAAACATAAAAATGTAAATATGGATATTGCCCGGGACTGGATGACAGATGTTTCCTATTTTGGAACGATGATGATTTATAAGGGTGATGCAGATGGTATGGTCTCTGGTGCTGCTCATACGACACAGCATACCATAAAACCTGCGCTTCAGTTTATTAAAACCAAACCCGGAGTTTCGGTTGTTTCTTCTGTGTTTTTTATGTGTCTGGAAGATCGTGTTTCAGTATTTGGCGATTGCGCTATAAATCCGAATCCTTCAGCAACAGAGTTAGCCGAAATTGCTATTTCTTCTGCAGAAAGTAGTATAGCTTTTGGTATAGAACCCAGAATTGCAATGCTTTCTTATTCTTCAGGAACTTCGGGGAAGGGAGAGGATGTTGATCGCGTTCTTGAAGCTACAAATATTGTAAGGCATTTACGTCCCGATCTGAAAATTGAAGGACCTATACAATATGATGCCGCTGTAGATTTGCGGGTAGGACAAAGCAAAATGCCTAATTCTGAAGTTGCGGGTCAGGCTACAGTACTTATTTTTCCAGATTTAAATACAGGAAATAACACCTACAAAGCAGTACAGCGGGAAACAGGAGCGCTCGCAATTGGTCCCATGTTACAGGGTCTTAATAAACCGGTAAATGATTTAAGCAGAGGCTGCACCGTAGATGATATTTTTAATACAGTTATTATTACAGCCATCCAAGCACAAGGATTATAAGCTTATGAAAGTTTTAGTTATAAATTCAGGCAGTTCTTCTTTAAAATTTCAATTATTACAAATGCCTGAGGAATCTGTTTTAGCCTCAGGAATGGCTGAGAGAATAGGAATTGAAGGAAGTGCTATTCATTAT
>JBALXG010000565.1:0-2095 GCA_036961055.1 Leeuwenhoekiella sp.
TATGCTTATCTAACATCTTCCCTACTTCCATACAAATCGTAGTGTTTACGGTTGGTTTTTCATCATTAGATGGTGTGTTAGCAAATACGGCAGAACTACCGGTTAAGACTAAGGCGAGCAATAAATTTTGAATTGTTTTCATAATGTTTGATTTTTAATTGATGTACTAATAAGACTGACTAGCAAAGTTTTAGTTACACTTTTTTTGAATATTTAACACTTTTTAACTTTACTATAATTTTTATACTCCAGTTATTTCATTTGACTCTTAATTGATTAAAATTTCATTATAAAGGTACCCTAACGATTCATTCATTACCTGAGGAAAAACACTAATTAACGAGCAGGATTTCCCCTATTTAAGTTATATCTCAAAATTATCTCTTAAAAATCTTAAGCTTATTACGTGAAGATCAATTCTCTTTTAATTTAGTGATTTGGCTGAATTAAGAAACCCATCTTAAACCCTCTTTAGGATATTAAGAAGTAGAAACACCGTTTTTGTTAAACCTAATTTGTTGCTATACTTCATTGAGTTGTAACAAAACCTGTCTGGTTCACGCCCATTTTACGTGTTGATATGGTGGGCGTGTTTGGCATTTGTTTAGCATTAAACCAATTTTTAACCCTATTATAATCCAGATAATAACTAATTCTTAAGGAGAGACTATTGAGCTGTGGTTGATCAAAAAGGTCACTAAAATTGTTATTAAAACTCTGCCGCGCTATAGGTAAATAATTTTCGGTGGCATTTCTGTATAAAAGCGTCATCTGGCTTCCCGGAGCAAACCACCATGCAAAACGCAAATCAACATTCCAGCTATTATATGTTGCATCGTGATTTCCTAGGTAGTTATTTACAGCAAGTGAACCATCTGAATCTAAATCATAAAACTTGTCATAAATAACATCTGAATAATAATGCCTGAAAGCGAGATTTAAGGACATTTTATTATTAAATATATAAGTAGACTCCAGCGAATTTATAATGGTATTACGATCTCTCTGTCCAAAAATAATCTGATCATTTTCAAAATTTACAAAGCCTTGTTCTTTATCTGAAAGAGTAACATTGGTTGAAAAATTTAGCCTGAATTTATCTGAAACTCTGTAAGTAGGAGAAAAATCTACACTGAATAATCCCCTCCCCTGTTCATCATATTTATACCAGTCAAACACAACTGATAAAGCTAGTTTCTTTCTATAATCTGTCTCTAACCATACCCAGGGATTGTAATAAGTGGGCACTTTTACAAAACGGCCTTCTACTCTGGGTTCATAAATATCATTTGTTTGAAATGGTGTAGTCTCAAAACCTCCTCCAAAATTGAAAAATTTCTTAGTGGTAAAGCTTGAATTAAAATTGAAAACAAAATTATTATACAAATCAGGATCTAATCGTCTGTTTAATCTTAGATTAAAATTGAGATATAAATTATTTAAAAATCCTTTAGGCTGTAAGTATCTATAGCCGTAATAACCGTAATAAGTTATGCGATTGGTTTGCGTAGAATATCCTAAATCATTGATATCATAATCTTTGGTTCTAAAACTAATTTCAGCAGAAATACGATGTTTCCCATTAATTTTTGACAATCCGGCATCACCTTCTACTCCAAATTTTGTCTCATCTTCTAAAACCCAACTACCTTCTGCGCTTGCCCAGTAGTTCATTGTATTTTTATTGTTTGTAAGACTAGTATAAAGCCCTGTAGCATTTGCATCCCGAAAATCACCATCTCGAATAACATTTGTATTAACTAGTGAAACTGATGAATTATCTCCAAAACGTTGATCTAAAACGAAGACATTATAGTTTGTAAAAGGTTCAACCATCTCGCTTCGTATTTCGCCTGTATCAGTATTTCTTATTTTAGCGTCTGTGCGTTCTGTAATGGCATTAAAAAAACCAATTCCCAAACCCTTATCTGTACGCCCGGAAATCTTTAAAGCGTTTATAAGATCTACAGAACCGGGATATTGATCAATCTCTTCATTATCTGCTAAGGCTACACTGCCTGAAGGAGACCCACCTACTCTTCTAGAATAAAATAAATCACCTTTACTAAACAATTCTGTTCCTTCAGTAAAAAAT
>JBALXG010000566.1:0-2095 GCA_036961055.1 Leeuwenhoekiella sp.
TTCCCCTTCATCATTTTTAAAAAAATTATTTGTTAATACAAAAAAAAGAATCAAAGAAACCAAGGCACCTATTATGAAAATAGAGAGAAAATAATAACGCTGAAAAGGTGTTTTACTGCCAAAAAAACTCTTGTTTGAAGATATATCTCCTTTAGCAAGAAGCTCTTCCTCATGAACAGGGGCAATTTGAAATTTCCAGATGTAAAAAATATAAATAGGGAAACCTATTAAAAGTAAAATCAAAGTATACGTCACAGCCTTAACCGGAAGCCCAATTGGCTCCTGAAGAACAGAAACAACCTGAATTAATAACCAACTAAATACAGCATAAATAGAAAGTTTTTTAAAAACCTCCTTATCCTGACATTCCTTAAGAAAAGAATTAAACTTCATTAGTTAAATATACTTATTCTAACCTTCTGCAAAACAAATATTTAACTTGCTTATTAAGATAATTTTCACTAATATAGTTAAATAATCAAAATTAAATTTAAAACTATGTCAACTGAGCCTAAAAAAGGAAGTGATTCTATTAAGAAAGCTTCAGATTCTAAAGATCCTAAAAAGGATAAGCCAAAAGATGGGGTTTCTATTAATCCCAAGCGCGATAGATCGCGATAGGTAATTTTTATTTAACATATATTATAAAGACTGGCAAATAACCGGTCTTTTTCTGTGAGACCACATCACTGTAAAAGCTTCAAATCAAAGATTATAATTCAGCTGATTTACCCTGATTTTCAAACAAAAAATCTGGTTTTTTATGCTAAATATCAGGTTTTTAGGACCAAATTATGACTGCATGAAGAAACGACAGTTTGCAGACATGCTATTCGTTTAAAAAAATTCAATTCTCATTACTGTTTCCATTCAGATTTTATTGATGTATAACTTCAACACTAACTATCATATTCTGAATCAAATAAAACTAAATCTCAAAAAATTTAGGGGATTTTTACCCATAAATATCTGATTTTTAATTTTTTACGTAAAAATGTAAGAGAATTCACTATCTTTCTTGTGCGGGGCAGAATCTTTGGGAATCTGTCATAGCCCATTCTATTGACAACGTCAGCCCAAGTATTAATATTAGGACTTCAATTATGAGCACAAAACACATTTGTAAAGAGAAACCCATTAATCTATTCAGAACCTCCTTTTTATTAGCTTTTTTATTATTAAATACAATTCCCCTTCTAGCCCAAAATTCAGTAGTGGTTAATCTTAGTTTTAACGGTCAGATTGTTGATAGTGCAAACACAACTATTATTTTTCCTGATAATGGAGGTAGCAAAGCTCAAATAAATAAAGGTGATAATTTGAGTTCGGGTACACGTTTAATCATACCAAATGGCACCAAGATACTCTTACAATCGCCTGGAGGAAGGCAAGCTGTTTCATCTACTAAAGGTAATACTATGGAGTATATGGTACAGATAACCCCTAAAGGTGAAAACCACAGTGTAAAGGGTAATGGTGCACAGATAAAAAGCAGCGTTACTAAATCTGTTGAATATAATTATCGTGTAAATAATGGCCGAGGAACAACATCTGCAGCCCGAGGAACTGAGTTTACGTTTACCGATATGTCTGAAGGCAATCACGAAGAAGCTTTTATCACGACAGAAGAAGGCAGTATTAATATAATTGATAAATTACCCGTAACTATAGGAGGAAATTCAGATACACATAATAAACGAAATGAGCCATTAACCCAAGCAGTATCACGTGTGCAAAATCAAGGTGATGAAGTATTTACCTCTAGTGATGAACCGCTTAACTATGAAGATTATGCAGAAGCCATTAGACAAGTTTCTGAAATTATCTACTCTATAGAAGATCCTGAAGAAAGAGCAGACAATTTACTATTTCTGGGAGACTTATATATGGATGATGAGACCTCAAAATGCAATTGATCCCTATCATCAGGCTATGTTAATTTTTGAAGATTATTTTGGAGAAGATGATTTGTATGCACTGGAAGCTAAGTTATCTCTTGCATGGGCTCTTGTAGAATCTGGAAACCAAAAAGATGCTGATTGGGCTCTTAACAGTGCCAATACAATACTTCATGAATTACAAAAAGAAGACACAG
>JBALXG010000567.1:0-2094 GCA_036961055.1 Leeuwenhoekiella sp.
GGTTTATTAGGAATCCATTTTTCTAGCACAATTACATCGTCTTTAAATCGAGTTGTCAATTCTGGCATAACGGTTTTTACAATACCTTCCTGCGTAACCACAAGAAGTCTGTCTTCCCCTTTAAATTCACCTAATAATTCACCCCGCCCATCTACATTAAGAAGTTGTACTGTATCGTCAAACCAGATTTTGCGCGGTCTCAGGGTAGAAACTCCTTTTTCTTTCAAATCAATTAATCTTACTGAATGCTTAGTGACAATATTACCTTTTGAATTTCGTCCTTTAATAAGTACATCTGCAAGATCCAGATCAAATTTCAGCTTTTTAATATTACCTATGGCTCTTAAATAAATAGTAACAACCTCGGCTTCGCCATTGGGATTCGCACTAAAATATAGTATACCAGAACCCTTTTTATCATTAGTGAGGTCGTATTCCCTATCTCTGGTCATACTGGTAACGCTGAAGCGCTTCACATAAGTACTCCCGCCTGTACCATCTTTATAAATCATATTATAAATGGTACGCTTATCTTTTTTCTTGAAAACCGCGACGTGTATAATGTCCTTACCTACAAAAGTTTTAGAATCAACTTTTGTAACAACCATTTTACCTTCTTTAGTAAAAACAATTATGTCATCAATATCTGCACAATCTGTAACATATTCATCCCTCTTTAGTGAGGTCCCTACAAAACCTTCTTTTCTGTTTACATACAATTTTGTATTACGTATGGCAACTTTAGTAGCTTCTATATCATCAAATAGGCGTATTTCTGTAAGTCGCTCCCGCCCTGCTCCATACTCCTTTTTAAGTCTTGTAAAATATGCAATCGCATAGTCTGTAAGATTTTGAAGGTGATGTTTTACCTGCGCTATCTGATCTTCAAGCGCATCTATTTTTTGTTGTGCTTTATCTATATCAAATTTAGAAATGCGCTTAATGCGTATTTCTGTTAAACGTACAATATCCTCTTCGGTTACTTCTCGTTTTAAATGAGCAATAAAAGGCTTTAAACCGCTGTCTATTGCTTTTATAACCCCTTCCCAGGTTTCTTCTTCTTCTATATCCCGGTAAATTCTGTTTTCTATAAATATACGCTCAAGCGAGGCAAAATGCCATTGAGACTCAAGATCTTCAAGCTGTATCTCTAGTTCCTGCCGTAATAAGTCTTTGGTTCTTTCGGTTGAAATACGCAACATTTCTGTTACACCAACAAATAATGGCTTATTATCTTCAATTACACAGCCTAAAGGCGAAATAGAAACTTCACAATTTGTAAAAGCAAAAAGAGCTCCTATAGTTTTATCTGGAGAAAGCCCGGCAGGTAAGTGAATTACTATTTCTACTGCTGAAGATGTATTATCTTCTATCTTCCTGATTTTTATTTTACCCTTCTCATTAGCTTTTAGAATAGAATCTATGAGTGATGTTGTGGTTGTGCTAAAAGGAATTTCAGTGATTACCAGCGTATTTTTATCTAATTGAGCAATTTTTGCTCTTACGCGCACCCTTCCACCACGATGACCATCCTTATAATCACTAAAATCAGCTATCCCGGATGTAGGAAAATCGGGTAAAATGGTGAATTTTTTACCTTTTAAATGCTTAATTGAAGCATCTATAAGTTCAATAAAATTATGAGGAAGTATTTTTGTACTTAACCCAACAGCAATCCCTTCACCTCCCTGCGCCAATAATAATGGGAATTTTACCGGTAGGTTTATAGGTTCCTTTCTTCTGCCATCATAAGACGCCTGCCATTCTGTAATTTTTGGACTAAACAGAACTTCTAATGCAAATTTTGAAAGCCGTGCCTCAATATATCTTGAAGCTGCCGCTCTGTCACCTGTAAGAATATTTCCCCAGTTACCCTGAGTATCAATAAGCAAATCTTTTTGCCCCATCTGTACCATGGCATCTGCAATACTCGCATCGCCATGAGGATGATATTGCATAGTATGTCCCACAATATTTGCTACTTTATTGTAGCGCCCGTCATCAAGATCTTTAAAAGAGTGCATTATACGGCGTTGTACCGGTTTAAAACCATCTTCAATGGCTGGCACAGCTCGTTCCAGAATTACGTACGAG
>JBALXG010000568.1:0-2092 GCA_036961055.1 Leeuwenhoekiella sp.
CTATTATCCAATAAATCCAGTTTTCAATTTTTCGCCGAGCCATTAACCACATGCCTACAAAGAAAATTGCAGTGGTTACGGTGTCTACATAAGCGGTCCAGCTTGTCCATTTATCAAAGAAATCGTAGACAACAAACACAAAGATCCAGGTAGCGATAAAAATCACAATAGATATTTTATGCTCTTTGCGCGTAGTTTTTGCGATAGGAGTAACATGCGTTGCATCTACTTTGCGCGTCCAGATATACCACCCGTAAACACTCATGGCAAAATAATAGCCGTTTATCATCATATCGCCTAGCAAACCCCAGTCTAAAAGCAGGTAAACAAATACCGCTGTACTGATCATACCGGTAGGATAAACCCAGATATTATTTTGTTTTGAGAACACTACAGATAGAAGTCCAAAAAACACTCCCACAAGTTCTAAAACAATATTTAAGGTAGAATAATCTGAATATTGCCCAAAGAAAAAATCAAAAATGGGGCTCATAGTCGCTTCGGTCTGACTTGACAATTTTTATATAAAGCAAACCTCTCTCAACCGCTTCAAGAGCCGTTTTCATTTCCTTTTGTAAAAGTGACATTACCGCATCATATTCTCCATAAACCTGAGTGCTTAATGGATTTTCTAAAACCGTCAATCCCGATGCTCTCAGGCTTTTTATAAAATTGATTATTGCAGGCTCATAATCATCCTGCAAAGGTGTAAGTGTAAGTTCTACAGATATTTTCATGTCTAATTTTTATATGTTTTTGGTCAAAAATCATCATTAAAAAGCTGATTTTCAAATGCTGTTCCTATCACTACCAGATCGGCACCTGCAAGGTAAGCATCTTCCATTTGCTTTGTTGTATGAATACCACCACCCACAATTAAAGGTACAGAAACAGCATTCTTTACAGCTTCAATTACATCTAAAGGTACAGGAAACAACGCCCCGCTTCCTGCCTCAAGATAAATCATTTTTTTACCTGAAAACTGGCCTGCAAGAGCTGTTTTTACCACCAATTCAGCCGATTTTCGGGGTATTGGAGTGGTTTTACTTACGCGCTGTACTGCTGTTTCTTTTCCGCCATCAATAAGAATATAGCCGGTTGGTATAATTTCAAGTTCTGAAAATCTAAGAGAATCGACCGATTGAATATGCTGCTCGATCAAATATTCAGGATTTCTTCCTGATATAAGAGAAAGGAATAGAATGCCATCTGCCTCGCTGGTAATTTGCTCATAACTACCCGGGAATAAAACCAGCGGCAATTGAGTATATTTTTTGATAGAACGTATTGCAGTTTGAGTTTGCTCTTGTGAGACTGTACTTCCACCAACAAAAATATGCGTAGCATTTACAGGAAGCTTAGCAAAAATAGCTTCTGCTTTCTCAACGCAAAAATCTTCAGGATCGATTAAAATCGCAAAAAGCTTTTCTTTTTTAGCTATAGCCTTTAGAATGTTTATGTAGATAAGATTGGTTTTTTTCGCTATTGCTTCCAAACGATTCTAGTTTTGAGTAAGAGCGTAAACACAGGTAAATCCCTCAAACTCCATAAAGGTTATATCATAAATACTTTCCTTACCGCTATAGGTGATTTTTGCGGTTGTATTACCATCGTCAAAGGCAAAGTCGGTCACATTAATATTCTGCAAAAAGCTTATTCCCTGCACACCATATAATTTATATAAAGACTCTTTTGCTCCCCAGACTATAGTCAATTTGCGCATTACCGCATCGTCATTTGCAAGTGTTCTATATTCTCTAATAGGCGTAAATTTTGGTGCGATTTTTAATATTTTATCGCGTTGCTTTTCTATATCAATTCCTACTTCTTTATCACTTACAATTATCGCGGTAAATTCATAAGAATGCGTTATTGAGATATGTTTATCATCTTTTAAATGCGGTTTGCCAAAATCATCATAGTACAAATCGTGATCTACGTAACCGGCTTCATGCATTAAGTGGCGTATACTCATAAAGCCACGCTGATGCAATTGAGACTTCATACTTAAAATACGCTTGCTACAGTGAGACGTTAAAAGCACACCTTGAGACAACGCCTCAAGTGATTCATCTATCTTCCAGATGTAGAC
>JBALXG010000569.1:0-2089 GCA_036961055.1 Leeuwenhoekiella sp.
TCTCGCGATTAAAAAGACTATCTGGGATTTCATAGAAAAAGTTATCTTCTACTTTATGTACTTTAAAAAGTCCGGCATCTGTGATGGCATCTTTCGTAATTACCTTATCATAAGGCTTAATACCATTTTTTGAGGACTCCTTTTTTTCTGCTGTTTGTGATAAATTGTCACCGTTTTTTTTTGATGCCTGTGAACTTGCACAAGACATAATTAATAATGATGTGCCCGCAAGGCACAAGTTTAGGAGTTTTGATTTCATATTATATATTTAGAGCTTGGAAATTACAGTACGCCAGACAAACACCTTGTTAATATATTCTTAACACTTGCTGTTAAAGTTTCGCACAATGTACACTTGATTTAAATTTGGTATAACCTAATCAACCACAATGTTTAAATTAACAAAATACGACAGACGCGCTCTTATAGGAGGAATAATTGCAACGGTTATAACTGGAGCCGGAGCATTTTTACTTGGTCATATAAGCGGGTATGAAGCAAAGGATCTTATTAAATCTTCGCTTCCTGGTATAAATACACTTTGTAATACAATTGTTCTTGCTTCGGCCACTATACTTGCCTTATTATTGACGCTTTTAAGTATAAGCTCAACAATAGAATCACGACTTAAAGATGTGCATTATATGCAAGTACTGCGCATTGCTAAAATCGATACTACGGTTTTCGTCGTTTCACTTATAACCTTTCAGGTTTTTAATATTCCTATTACTGAAGCAGATAATGTACCTAACTCCTGGTTTAGTGTAATATATTATATAACCTTAGGGTTGTCTGCTTTATTAAGCGGGGGATTGATATCTGTAGTTCTAATGCTTTACAATACTGTAGAAAATATAATAAAAATTGTAGGATTGAAAGTTAAGGATCACCCTCTTTTATATACTGAGGAAGAGCAAAAAGAGGAATGATCTTTAAAATGAAAAATTAAAGTTTCTAGCATAAAATCCCACTACGGGGATTAAATATTAGCTGCTTCTTCAGATTTTAAGCTTGCATTATTTAATAATTCTAATTGATCTTCAGAAAGGTTTAATTCTACAGCCTGATCAAATGATTTAAGTTGATCAATACTTGAGGCACTAGCAATGGGAGAAGTAATTCCTGGCTGCTCAATTGCCCATGCTATTGCAACAGCAGCCTGCGTGACTTCCTGTTCATTTGCAACTTGCTCTAAGGCATCTAAAACTTTTGTTCCTCTCGTATTAAAAAACTTAGATACAAAGCCAGCTCTTGCTTTTCCATCTGTATCTGATTTATCATTGTATTTGCCGGTAAGAAAACCACTGGCCAAAGTGAAATAACTAGTAACACTTATATTTTGCTTTTGACAAAATTTTTGAAAACCATTTTCAAAAGCATCGCGATTCATTAAATTGTATTCAGGTTGATAAACCTCGTATCTAGGTAGCTTATGCTGATCTGAATATTCTATAGATTCCTGCAATCTTGCTAAAGGAAAGTTAGATGCGCCTATATAACGCACTTTTCCCTGATTTATAAGTTGGTTATAGGTAGCCAGAGTTTTAGCAACTGGTGTAGAATCATCATCTTTATGACTAAAATAGATATCTACATAGTCTGTTTGTAATCGCTTAAGACTTATATCAATTTGATCTAAAATATGTTCTGGTGAAAGATCAATTGATCCCTGACCTACATCCATACCCACCTTTGTCGCTATAATCATTTTGTCACGGTTACCTCTTTTCTTCATCCATTCACCTATAATGGCTTCACTTTCTCCTCCAGAATTTCCGTCTACCCATCTTGAATAAACATTTGCAGTATCTATAAAGTTAAAGCCTCTTTCAAAAAGTGCATCAAGTAATTTAAATGATTCTTTTTTATTAACGGTCCATCCAAAAACATTACCACCAAATGTAATAACAGGTATTGAAAGATTTGTTTTTCCTAATTGTCTATTTTTCATAACATGAGATTTTTCAAGTTAAAATTACAATAGAAAGAAAATAAAAAGTTCCTTATCTTACCTAAATTAATGTTAATCCATATTTGTTCAGTATAGAATAAATATATGTTTACGAGCTTATTTAAATCAACAACTAAC
>JBALXG010000056.1:0-10552 GCA_036961055.1 Leeuwenhoekiella sp.
GTAGATAGTAATGACGATGGTACAATTACTGAAGCAGATCGTAAATTTTTAGGCAGCTCTATTCCTAAATACACTTTTGGTTTCACCATAAACTTAGATTATAAAAACTTTGATCTTTTAATTTTCTCACAAGGAGCGGCAGGTAATAAAATCTTTCAGGGGTTAAGAAGACTTGATATTACAAATGCAAATTATCAAACAGCTGCTTTAGGACGTTGGACAGGTGAAGGTACTTCTAATTCTTACCCAAGACTTTCTAATAGTGACAATAACAACAATTTCTCTAACCCATCTGATTTTTACCTGGAAAAGGGTGATTATTTAAGACTTAAGACGGTTCAGGTAGGGTATTCTTTACCCTCTGATGCTATTGGTAAAGTGGGGCTCTCTAAGTTGAGAATCTATGTTACTGGTGAAAATTTATTGACTTTCACAAAATACACAGGTTTTGATCCCGAAATAGGCGGCGGAGTATTTGGTATTGACCGTGGATATTACCCTCAGGCAATCACAGGTTTGTTAGGTGTTAATTTACAATTTTAAAAAAAGAGTTATGAAACTAAAATCAATAGCATAACCCTTAGTAGGATTGATCATAGGCAGCCTTGCGTTATCCTGCTCTCGAGAATATATAGAATTAAAGCCTCAGGGCACTTTTCTTGAAGATAATTATTATGAAGATGCAGATCAGGCTTATTCTGGTCTCGTGGCTACATATGATATAATGGGGAAGCAAGCCAAGACCTTTGAGAATATGATAACAATGATGAACGCGGGTTCTGATGATTTTTACGCTGGTGGTGGTAGTCCATCTGATGGGGCAGGAATTCAGTCATTCAACAATTATACAATAGATCCTTCAACTATTCCTCCCAGTTTCTGGAATGATTATTTTCAAGGCGTTTTTAGGGCAAATATTTTGCTTCAAAAACTTCCTGATGTACCAATGGATGAAAATCTAAAATCAAGATTTACAGCAGAGGCAAAAGCATTGCGTGGCTATTATTACTTTGAATTAGTAAGACTTTTTGGTAATGTTCCTTTATTTACAGAACCTGTGTTAACAAGCGACATTTATAATGTTGAGCAAGCCACGCCAGAAGCGGTTTATGCACAAATAGAGATAGATCTTAAGGAGGCTATGCCAGATTTGCCTAATATGATTGCAAATCTTGATACAGATGGTGGGCGTTTTACAAAAGGTAGTGTGCAGGCACTATTGGGTAAAGTTTATTTGTATGAGGGTAAAAATGACCTGGCAGCTGCCCAGCTTGCTGAAGTAAATGGTACTCCTGGAGGAACCAGTAAATACGGGTACAAATTAGTAGACAATTTTGCCGATTTATTCTCTGGTTCGGTAGGTTTTAATACGGAAGGAATTATTGAGGTTGCCAGTACAAGTGATGCAAATGTTGACTATGGCAACTGGGGAGGTGGCCAGAACGAAGGTAACACAGTAAATCAAATGGTGGGACCTCGTGGTTATTCTCTAACCGCTAATTCCACTGCGCCTAATTACGCAGGAGGATGGAGTTTTAATACCGTTACAGAAGATCTATATAGTGTTATAAAGGGTGATCCACGTTTTGACGCTACAATAGCAGATTTAAAAGCTTTGCAGAATGATGGCCAGATTACCTACACTCCTGCAAACCAGGACACAGGATATTTTCTTAAAAAATTCATGCCTTTAAAATCAGATGTCTCTGCTGGTGGAGGTGTGCCTGAACTTAATTACAGACAAAATGTATATGTCATGCGCCTGTCTGATTCTTATTTAATGGAGGCAGAAGCTTTGGGCGCAAATGGCGCTCGAGCGCAAGCTTTATTAAATGCAGTACGAGCAAGAGTAGGCTTATCTCCTGTTCCTGTTACGATGGACGCAATAATGTTTGAACGTAGATTAGAGCTTGCAGGAGAAGGTCATAGATGGTTTGATCTGGTAAGAACAGGAAGAGCAGCATCAGTATTAGCAAGCCATGGTTTTACAACGGGCAAAAACGAAGTGCTTCCTATTCCGCTTAACGAATTAGAAAATACGCTGATCGTTCAAAATCCTAATTACTAATCTAAAAACCATAACAACATGTTTAAAATAATCAACAGAAAATATTTTTATTTTATTATGGTACTGGTGGCAGCAGGTTCAATAACTAGTTGCCAGCCAGATGAGATTGGCTCTGGTAATGGTCTTGCCGATCCTGAAGTAGACGCGACTTTTACAGTGACACCCGTAGACGGAGAGCCTAATAATTTTACACTTCAGGCTGCCACAGAAAATGTTATTAGCTCAATGTGGAATGTAGGTGACGGTTTTTATAAAGGAAATATGACTGAAGATTTGTTTTTGCCAGATGCAGGAACTTATACAATCACTCATACCGCTATAGGAAGAGGAGGAGAAACTAATACCGCTTCTCAGGAAGTTGTAGTTGCTCAGTCAGATCCCGTTGCTGGAAATCTTGTTAAAGGCGGCAAATTTGAAAATGATGATAAAAACCAGTGGACGGTTTTAAATATTAGCGACTCTGGTACTTTCTGGACATTTAATGAAGGAAGCGCAACCGTTATAGGCGGCGATAATAATCAACAGGGAATTTACCAGGCGATTGAAGTTGAAGCAAATAAAGAATACACCATTGACATGAAAGTTTGGGGTAGCGGTGTTACAGAGACCTGGTTTGAGGTGTATGCTTCAACTACTCCTCCCGTTCAATACAGTGATTATTCAGCAGATGGAAGAAGAATGGGTTTAAATACCTGGGCTGGTTGTGGTTCAGATGCATTTGAGGGTAAGTTGTCAGTAATTGGCTGTGTAGGTTCTGGTAATAAAGTAACTTTTGATCAATCAGGAACGATTTATCTTGTAATAAAATCCGGAGGTAAAAGCCTTGGCTCTACAGGTATATCTATTACCAATGTAGAAATGCGAGGAAGTAAGTAAAAAATAAAATGGCTCGTATTAATTTAAATACGGGCCATTTTTTTACACTGAATTTAATTGCTGTAGTTTATTTTAAATTTTCAGTAATGGTTTCAGGCAATATTAATTAAGCCAAAAACGATCAGTAATGAATGTATTTCTGAAAAAATATTTTTTCATCTTCATGTTAGGAAGTACCACGCTTTTTCAAACTAGCTGTTCTTCATCGTCATCAGAAGAAGAAAGTGCTACAGTTCTAGAAACTCCTGAAACCCCTACGCCTCCCACATCTACAACAAATGATGTGGATTTTTGGCTTACAAAAGCAGATCGTAGTACAGAGTTGCAAAAACAAGCTGCAGTCTTAGGATTTGGCACTACACCTAATGCATTTGTTAATATCGAGGTTTATGACAACCAGACTTTTCAGACAATTGATGGCTTTGGTTTTACCTTAACTGGCGGGAGCGCGCAAGTTATAAATGAACTTGGGATTGAAAAAAAGGCGGAACTTCTTAATGAATTATTTGGTGATTCTGCTTCATCTATTGGTATAAGTTATCTTAGAATAAGTGTGGGAGCTTCAGATTTAAATGAGACTTCTTTTACGTATGATGATTTGCCTGAGGGCGAAACAGATCTTGATCTTTCACAATTCAGTCTTGATCAGGATAGCGCAGTTATTTCGCTTTTAAAAGAGATTATAGCAATCAATCCCCAAATTAAAATAATGGCTACTCCCTGGACTGCCCCAGTCTGGATGAAAGATAATAACGGTTTTGTGGGAGGCAGTTTACAACCACAATATTATGAGGTCTATGCAGATTATTGGGTAAAATATCTTGAGGAAATGCAAGCTGAAGGAATAACTATTGATGCCTTAACACCCCAAAATGAACCCCTTCATGGTGGTAACAATCCCAGCATGGTAATGACAGCCACACAGCAAACAGATTTCATTAAAAATAATCTCGGTCCGGCCTTGCAAGTAGCAAACATTGACACAAAAATTATTACTTACGATCACAATTGTGATAACCCACAATATCCTATTGCGGTATTAAATGACGCTGCTGCAAATGCTTTTGTAGATGGTTCTGCTTTTCATTTATATGCGGGCGATATTCAGGCATTGAGCACGGTACATAATGCATTTCCAGATAAAAATGTTTATTTCACTGAGCAATATAACTCATCAAATGATGATTTTGCCGGAACTTTAAAATGGCACTTAAGGAATGTGGTTATAGGTTCTATGCGCAACTGGAGTAAAAATGCTTTAGAATGGAATCTTGCAAATGATGAATCGTTTGGACCGCATACAGATGGCGGCTGTACCGTTTGTAAAGGAGCAATTACCGTTAATTCTGGTAGTAATATCACCCGTAATGTGGGGTATTATATAATCGCTCATGCTTCAAAATTTGTTCCTGAAGGATCTGTGCGTATAAGTAGTGAGATAAAAGGAGATCTTCAAAACGTTGCATTTTTAAGACCTGACGGAAAAAAAGTTTTACTAGTTGAAAATGATGGCAGCACAAATACTCAATTTAATATTAAGTACAATAATAAATGGGTAGTAACTTCTCTGGATGCTGGTGCTGTAGGCACGTATATCTGGGAATAAACTCAAACTTCAATAATCTCTGATGAAACTTAAGTTTTTAGCTTCGTTATTATTTCTGTTATCAATTACCTGCTTTGCACAAGGTTTTTTAAAAACTGACGGAGTAAAAATTGTAAATGAGAATAATAAAAACGTACTCCTGCGCGGAATTGGTCTTGGAGGCTATATGGTGCAGGAAGGTTATATGCTTAAAGTTCCATTTTCTGGGCAGCAATATGTAATTAAAGACCATATTGAAGAGCTTTTAGGTAAAGAAAAAACACAGGAATTTTACACGGCCTGGTTACAAAACACTGTTCAGAAGGCAGATGTTGATTCACTTAAAAGCTGGGGTTTTAATTCTATACGGCTTCCCATGCATTATAATTTATACACGCTGCCAGTAGAAAAAGAGCCTGTAAAAGGAGAAAATACATGGCTTGAGACAGGTTTTACGATGACAGATTCATTAGTAAACTGGTGCAGGGCAAATAACATGTATTTAATTCTGGATATGCATGCCACTCCGGGCGGGCAAGGACATGATGTAAATATTTCAGACCGCGATCCTTCTAAACCGTCGCTTTGGGAAAGTGCCGAAAACCAGCAAAAACTGGTCGATTTATGGGTAAAATTGGCCGAAAAATACAAAGATGAGCCGGTTATTGGCGCTTATGATATTATCAACGAGCCCAACTGGAGTTTTGAAGAAGGGAAAAATAAAAACGGAACTCAGGATTCTGAAAATAAACCGCTGCGTGAATTAATGGTCAGGATTACTAAAGCTATTCGGGAAATTGATAAAAAGCACATCATCATTATAGAAGGTAATGGTTGGGGAAATAATTACAACGGAGTTCTGCCACCGTGGGATGATAATATGGTGCTGAGTTTTCATAAATACTGGAATTATAATGATACCGCAAGTATTCAGAATTTTCTTGATTTTAGAAAAAAATATCAAATTCCTATCTGGCTGGGAGAATCTGGCGAAAACTCAAATGTCTGGTTTGCAGATGCCATAAAGCTGATGGAAACAAATAATATTGGCTGGTGCTGGTGGCCTTTAAAAAAGCTGGGTTCTAACAATCCGCTGGAAGTAAAAGTAAATCCAGGGTATCAAAAAGTTTTAGATTACTGGAACAGTAAAGCCGAAAAACCAACTTCTACAGACGCATATAAAGCTTTTATGCAACTTGCCGAAAACACGAAAATTGAAAACTGTATCGTTCATAGAGATGTCATAGATGCCATGATACGCCAGCCTCATGCAGATAAAACAATTCCTTATAAAGAAATTGTCGTAAAGGATAGCGCGAGTATTAAAGCAGCAGATTATGATCTGGGTAAAAACAGAATTGCTTATAAAGATTCTGTTGTGGGAAACTATTATATATCGAAAGGTGGTGATCGCGAAAGCTGGAATAATGGTCATGCATATCGCAACGATGGTGTAGATATTTATAAAAACGAAAATACTCAGGATGCTGAAGCGGTTTATGTGGGTGATCTGGAAAAAGGGGAATTTTTGCAGTACACTTTCAAAGTAGTACAAAGTGGTAACTATAAATTCAGCATTAAAGTAAGAGGAAACAATGCAAAGGGAAAAGCTTCTGTTGAAATAAATACTAAACATGTACAAGATCTCAATATTCCAAATTCTTCAGAAGATTGGGAATGGATATCAACTGATTTAATTCCTTTAAAAATCGGTACAAATACCCTCAAAATCGATATAAAAAGCGGCGATTTTGACCTGGAAACAATAAAAATTTTAAAGTAATACTAACCACCAATTTAATTTAACGTTGAAAACTTACTCATTACTATTCATTCTCATCGCTGTTATGGCTGTGAGCTGTAATTCAGTTGAAAAAAAGCAAACAGAAACGGCTCAACTTTGGCTTACCTCACAAGATGGAAAACATTTGTTGCAAAAGCAGGAAATTGTAATAAATCCTGATAATGCTGCTAAGGCAGATGAAACAATAGTTATAAACGACTCAATAACGTACCAAACCATGGATGGTTTTGGCTATACACTCACAGGCGGTAGCGCTATGCTCATGCATAAAATGAGCGATACGGCAAGAGCAGATTTGCTGCAGGAACTTTTTGGGAGAAAGGAAGAAAATCTGGGCGTGAGTTATATACGTTTAAGCATAGGCGCTTCAGATATGGATGCGGCTCCTTTTTCTTACGATGATTTAGCTCAAGGCGAAACAGATGTTGACTTAGCACATTTTAATCTGAGTCAGGATACACTTCACTTAATCCCTGTTTTAAAGGAAATATTAAAAATTTCGCCAAAAATTAAAATTTTAGGTTCGCCCTGGTCTCCACCGGTTTGGATGAAAGATAATGGAGATACTCGTGGTGGAAGTCTTTTAGAAAAATACTATCCCGCTTATGCAAACTACTTTGTAAAGTATATCGAAGTAATGCGTGATAACGGAATTCCTATTGATGCGATTACCATTCAAAATGAGCCTCTGCATCCGGGAAATAATCCCAGCTTATTAATGAAAGCACCAGAACAGGGAGAGTTTATTAAGAACCATTTGGGTCCGGCTTTCGCAGAAAACAATCTTAAAACCAAAATAATTATTTACGATCACAATGCAGATAGGCCAGATTATCCTATTTCGATTTTAAATGATCCTGAAGCTGCAAAATATATTGATGGTTCTGCTTTTCATTTATATGGAGGAAATGTGAACGCCATAAGTACGGTTCATGCGTCGCATCCTGATAAGAATTTATATTTTACTGAACAATGGGTAGGAGCACCGGGCGATTTTGCGAAGGAAATGGAGTGGCATACTGAGAATTTAATTATTGGCGCTACCCGCAACTGGTGTAAAACTGTTCTTGAATGGAATCTTGCTGCAGATGAAAATCAGCAGCCGCATACAGACCGTGGTGGCTGTGATCGCTGTCTGGGAGCGATTACTATAAACGGCGATACAGTTACACGTGAGCCCGCATATTATATCATTGGTCAGGCTTCAAAATTTGTTTCGCCCGGATCAATACGTATTGAATCAAACCTGACGAAGGATTTGCCTAATGTAGCTTTTAAAACTCCGGAGGGGAAAACCGTTCTCATTTTACAAAATAAAGCAGATAAGGCTAAAACAATTGAAGTAATAGTTAGAGAAAAGAAGGTTTTAGTAAAATTAGCTGCAAAAGACATTGCTACATTGGTTCTTTAGCAGTAATATTTTTAGAAATAGTTTAAGAAAATAGAAGATGAAAAGACAAACACAATACATTTCCTGTGTAATAATTGCCCTCGGGACAATGAATATATTTGGTCAGGTTTCTTCTGAAAAAATGGATTTTCAGGGGAAAAACATTCAGATTTATACTACCGCTGCAAGCACAGACCTTCGTCTTTCAGAAAATGGAAAAGCTACTTTTAAGAAATCTTCTCAACCTCTGGAAACTGAGATTTCGGTTTTTGTAAATCCTGCTAAAACCTTTCAAACCTTAATGGGAATAGGGGGCGCTATTACTGATGCCAGTGCTGAGGTTTTTGCAGGACTGTCTAAAGAGAAACAACAAAAATTGCTTGACGCTTATTATGATGATGAAAAGGGGATAGGTTACACATTAGCGCGTACAAATATTCACAGCTGTGATTTTAGCAGTGCGAGTTATACGTATATTGAAGAAGGAGATACTGATTTAAGCACGTTTTCTATAGAACATGACAGAAAGTTCAGGATTCCGCTTATTAAGAAAGCTATAGAAGCTGCAGGCGGAAAATTGCCACTATATGTTAGCCCGTGGAGTCCGCCATCATTTATGAAAAGCAATCATTCTATGTTGCACGGCGGGAAACTATTGCCAGAGTACGCACAGACCTGGGCAAATTATTATGCTAAATTTATAAAAGCCTATGAACATGAAGGAATGCCTGTTTGGGGATTGACTATTCAAAACGAACCTATGGCCACTCAAACCTGGGAATCTTGTGTTTATACAGCAGAAGATGAGCGTGATTTTCTTAAAAATTCCTTAGGACCAACTTTAGAAAAAGAGGGTTTAGGTGATAAAAAAATTGTGGTCTGGGATCATAATAGAGACTTAATGGTTAATCGGGCAAATACGATTTTTGGTGATCCGGAAGCTTCTAAATATGCCTGGGGAATGGGTTTTCACTGGTACGAAACCTGGACGGGCGCTCAGCCGCTCTTTGACAATGTTAACCGCGTGCACGAAGCTTTTCCCGATAAAAATTTAATGTTTACTGAAGGTTGTGTAGAAAAATTTGACGCAACTAAATATCAATACTGGCCTAACGGAGAACGTTATGGCGAACAAATGATTCACGATTTTAATAACGGAACTGTTGCCTGGACAGACTGGAATATTTTGTTAGACGAAAACGGAGGCCCCAATCACGTAGGCAATTTTTGTTTTGCCCCTATACATGCAGATACCAGAACCGGAAAATTGATTTTTACTCCTTCTTATTACTACATTGGTCAATTTTCAAAATTTATTCGCCCTAATGCGAAGCGTCTGAGTACCGCTGTAAGCCGCAGTGTTTTATTAAGTACTTCCTTTAAAAATGAAAATGGTAAAATAGCAACCGTTGTTATGAATAAAACCGATGATAGTATAGCTTATAATCTAATTATAGGCGGTTCTAAAGCATCTTTGGAGATTCCGGCTCATGCTATCCAAACCTTGATTTACTAGATATTCTGGAGTAAATAGGAATCATCTGAGGAATATCAGCTATTCATAAGTTGTAGAAACTTGTAATTATAAATAACAAAAGGCACATTTTTCAATGTGCCTGATGCATTTCCCCCTCATTCATTAAATATTAATGAACACCCCAAAACTACAGGTTATAATGTTTAATACCTTACGGGATCCCGTAATGGGGTCTTGATTTTAATCGAGATACTTTATAATTAATAGATATACAATGAGTTATGTAAAAAACATTTTTAATGATATTTGAAAAAAGGGGATTTATCCCCATTTTTATGTAGAAATAGGCAAGAATACCTGAAAAAATAAAATAATTTTATTAAAAAAGCGATCTCTTAATACGCCAAGCCAAAACTCCTAAAACTATACAATTTATTAAAAGTCCCAGTGACTCTCTGCCTTGTTCCACATTAGTAATATCTCCTCCTCCTATGGATACTCCTTCAAATTTTGCCGGCCAGTTAAAGATCGCTCCTACTAAATAAACTATCGCAAGAAGCAGAGCAATGGTAAAATGTAGTTTTCTAAAGATAAAAGAAATGCATGCCAGCGAGGCAGAGCCATAAATAAGATACCATAAAAAGGCGTCTGGATCATTGTTCTGTAAATATGCTGCCCAAGCAAATAGAATTGCAAAAAGCGCGGCAAAAATTTTAAAGAACGTTTTCATTTTTAATTATTTAAAACATGATTTTTTATAATGTCAAAAACTTCTATGGCTTCTAATGGACTTTTAGTTAAACTATTTTTTTTGTTACTGATACATATAGGATAATCATCAATATGCTCAGGTTTTCTTCCGTGTGATCCTTTAATCAATTTAGCATCAAGTGGAATAATATTTAGAACGGTACGAAAACCAATTTTTTTCTTTAATAATTTCCAGCCCACCTTTGGCATCACAAATTTATCAGCTGGATCTGTAACTAATTCTACAGGATCATAACCTGGTTTTTTATGAATATCTACCATGCGCGCATAATCCGGAGCCTTTTCATCATCATTCCAGAAATAGTATGTAAACCATGAATTGGCATCTGCAACGACTACTATATCACCACAGCGGTCATTATTTATTTGAGCTGAAACTAAATCTTCATCGCTTAAAACCTGCTCAATACCTGGCACATTTTTAAGCAATTCTTTTATGGTAGATTTTAAACTTTTGTCCTTAATGTAGACATGAGCAATTTGATGATCTGCAACGGCGAAAGCTTTGCTGGCACCTGCATCCAGAAGTTCTAATCCGCGTTCTATACGTATATCCAGATAGCCAGACTTTCTTAAGATAC
>JBALXG010000570.1:0-2087 GCA_036961055.1 Leeuwenhoekiella sp.
GCTTATGGTTACCCGCATCGCAAAAACGGCTGCAGACATAGGTTTTGGAGGTGGAAAAACAAATACTCAAGTCCTGCGTTGGGAGAAAAAGCCTAAAAAAGTTCTATTAAGAGTGGTTTCACATCAAGTTTTTGCTGCAGATTCTCTTCCTATTCATGAAGCAGTAGTTAATTCAAATTTTGAACCTGTGCTCTTTGCTTTTGATATTAAAGCTGTAGGGAAAGATTCTACGAGCACAGTAATAGAAGTAAATAATCTTTTTGAAGATGATGTAATGCCTCTTGGTATTCCTGATGAATATAGAGAAGAGTATAAAATTTCTAGTATTGATAAGGATAGAGGGTACATTGAAAGTCTAAAAAGCTATCCATTAAACATTGAAGCGCGCCATGTAAAAACGTATAAAGCTAAAGCCGCTCCAAGTAATGAAAGCGTAGGATCAATAACCGTTGAGATGAGTAATTCAATGGTATTATTGCCTAAAAAACCAATGGATCGTAGATATTATGATCAACGTGTAGGATGGTTTGCACGTGGCCAGGTAGATTATGGGTTAGACGCTCAGGAAAGTAAAACTGTGCGTTACCTTGATCGATGGAGACTTGAAGTAAAAGATGAAGATAGGGAGAAGTACAAGCGTGGCGAACTTGTAGAGCCTAAAAAGCAAATTGTATATTATATAGACAGAGCAACACCAGAGCAGTGGAGACCTT
This sequence comes from Leeuwenhoekiella sp., assembly GCA_036961055.1. GTDB lineage: Bacteria > Bacteroidota > Bacteroidia > Flavobacteriales > Flavobacteriaceae > Leeuwenhoekiella. Next base: position 714 of record JBALXG010000570.1, read on the forward strand.
ATATAAAACAAGGTATAGAAGACTGGCAGGTAGCCTTTGAAGCTGCTGGTTTTAAAAATGCGATAGTAGCAAAAGATGCACCTACTGTAGAAGAAGATCCAGATTGGTCTCCTGAAGATGTACGGTATTCTGTCGTGCGCTATCTGGCCTCACCCATTCCTAATGCAAATGGACCTCACGTTAGCGATCCGCGCAGTGGTGAGATTTTAGAATCAGACATAAACTGGTATCACAATGTGATGACCTTATTGCGCAACTGGTACTTTGTACAGACTGCCGCTATAAATGAAGATGCTAGGGGAGTGGCCTTTAAAAATGAAATTATGGGGCGTTTAATACGTTTTGTATCTTCTCATGAAGTGGGTCACACTTTGGGATTACCACATAATATGGGAAGCAGTGTTGCTTATCCTGTAGATTCTTTAAGATCTGCCAGTTTCACAAAAAAATACGGTACTGCGCCTTCAATAATGGATTATGCACGTTTTAATTACGTAGCACAACCGGGAGATGAGGGAGTTGCACTTATGCCTAATATTGGTATTTATGATAAATATGCCATTAAATGGGGTTATAAACCTATTATTGGTAAAAAAGGAAATGAGGAAAAAAGTGTTCTGGATTCCTGGATTTTAGAACATGCAGGAGACCCTATGTATCGCTTTGGTGCTCAACAGCGTGATATTGTAGATCCTAGTTCACAAACCGAAGATCTGGGCGATGACGCGGTAAAAGCCAGTAATTATGGAATTGCCAATTTAAAGCGTATTGTACCTAATCTTATTGAGTGGACAAAAGAAGATGGTAAAGATTATGATGATCTGGAAACGATGTATACTCAGGTTTTGAATCAGTATAATCGCTACATGGGTCATGTTTCAAATAACATAGGCGGTGTATATCAAATTAATAAAACCTATGATCAGGAGGGGCAGGTATTTACTCCTGTATCTGAAAAACGTCAGAAAGAAAGTCTTCAGTTTTTACAAGATCAATTATTTACCACTCCAGAATGGATGATTGATGCTGATATTCTAAATAGAATTGAACATGATGGAAATATAGAGCGCATACGCAGTACTCAGGTTAGAACACTTAATAATATTCTTGACTTTGGCAGAATGGCACGTATGAGTGAAAACGACGCTCTTAATCCTAAAACTTCATATTCTTTATCTCAAATGATGGACGATCTTAGAATGGGAATCTTTAGTGAATTAAAAACGGGTAAAACAATTGATACCTATCGCAGAAATCTGCAACGCGCGTATGTTGATAGATTAGACTATCTAATGACTAAAGAGCAGGAAGGTCGTCGTAATGCTACAGATGTAAATGTGAGTCAGTCTGATATCAGATCTATTGCAAGAGCAG
>JBALXG010000571.1:0-2079 GCA_036961055.1 Leeuwenhoekiella sp.
GCGGCAACTCTTTAATAGTAACGGTGCGTAAACTATTACTTTCTATTGATTTTTTTAAAGCCCCAAGATCTGGATGTAAAACTGAGTATAGAATTAATACGTTTGTTTTCTGATCAATTACTTCTGTAGCAAAGTTTTTCTGGTTATTAATCTTGTTCTTTTCATTTATTCCCGGAGTTAAATAAACCGAATATTGGTGTACACCAACAGAAGATGCCGGAAGGAAAAAATTAAAAATGTGAGATTTATTTTGTGAATCAAAAGTTACAGGTTCGCGATAAACTATAGTGTTTCCATCTTTTACTTCAAGTTGCGATTTTAGCGTCTGCGCACCAGTATAACTGCTTATAACTTCAACAGGAAATTCGTTTTTAAGATATGCATAGCGATTAACATTTATACGATCAATTTTTAAATCATCATAAACAACAGTATCGCCAGCAGCCAGAATATAAATAGGTTTATCATAACTTTTTGCAGTATAAGTGTATTCTTCACCTACTGTAGCGTTGCCATCTGTTATTAATAATGGCGCGATGACCTTTGATTTATATATCTCTTTAAAAGATTTAAAAACACCAGAAATATTGGTTTGGTCTTCATTAAAATTAAGACTATCTAATGGAGCGATTTCATTACCAAAACTAAAAAAGTTTAAATCAAATCTTTCCTGTAAATCTTTGCTTTCGCGAAAGCGTGAAACAGATTTCTTTACCTGATCAGAAAATCCCAGATTTTCAATAGAAGCCGAATTATCTACAGCGATTGCAAGAACAGGCTTTACCGTGTAGTAAGAAACATTTGTAAACTTAGGATTGATTAGTAAAAGCAGAAGCGCAAAAACGCTAAAAAACCGGCAAAAGCAGCTAATTATCGCTGCTTTTTGCCGGTTTTTTGACTTGTACACATATTGAAATAGCGCAATACCTAAAGATATTATCCCAGCCAGGATAATAAGTAATATGGTGTTTGTCGCCATAAGAAAGATTAAAGTTTAAAATAATTAGGTGAGCATTCCGCCATCAACCTGCAGAACCTGCCCTGTGATATAATCGCTCATATCACTAGCTAAAAACACACATGCGTTTGCGATATCTTCTGGTTTACCACCTCTTTTTAAGGGGATAGCATCTCTCCATCCTGCGACAGTTTTATCGTCTAATTTTGCGGTCATTTCGGTCTCAATAAATCCGGGAGCCACAACATTTGTTCTGATATTACGGGATCCTAATTCAAGCGCCATAGATTTTGAAAAACCTATTATCCCGGCTTTAGATGCTGCATAATTAGATTGACCTGCATTTCCTTTAACGCCCACGACAGAACTCATGTTTATAATGCTTCCCTTACGCTGTTTAAGCATAGTACGCTGTACTGCTTTAGTCATATTAAAAATAGACTTAAGATTAACGTTGAGAACGTGATCAAAATCTTCTTCGCTCATGCGCATTAAAAGATTATCCTTTGTGATACCTGCGTTATTTACGAGAATATCGATACTTCCAAAATCTTCAAGAACTTTTGCAACCAACTCTTGAGATTCTTCAAAAGAAGCGGCGTTAGACTTGTAGGCTTTTGCCTTAATACCTAATGCTGTTAATTCTTTTTCTAATTCATCTGCAGATGCGGCAGATGAACTGTATGTAAAAGCAACATTAGCTCCATTTTTTGCAAAAACTTCAGCAATACCTTTACCTATGCCACGGCTTGCGCCTGTAATAATCGCATTTTTACCTTCAAGGATTTTCATATTGTGTAATTGATTTTTTCTGAATTTCAAATATACCAAAAAGGTCTGTGGAAGACGAAGACCATTATCGGCAAATAAAGGGGTAAAAACGCATAAAGCGGACTAAAAATCCGCTTTATGCATATATCAAGTTAGCTTTATTATTTTTTACCTAAAATTTCAGCAACTTTTTTACCTATTTCTGCTGGAGAATCAACAACGTGAACTCCGTTTTCTCTTAGTATTTTTTTCTTATCTGCAGCAGACTCACCTTCACCAGAAACGATAGCACCTGCATGGCCCATTGTTCTTCCTGCAGGAGCAGTTTCACCAGCGATAAATCCTATAAC
>JBALXG010000572.1:0-2076 GCA_036961055.1 Leeuwenhoekiella sp.
ATTTAATACAGGGGCAGTAAGGAGGGGAGAACAGATACGTATTTTAAGTTCGGGATTTTTACATGTGAGCACGTCGCATCTCTTTTTTAATATGCTTACTCTTTACTTTTTCTCGTCAATTGTCACTGGATATTTAGGTGATTTGAGTTTTGTGATCATCTATCTGGGTAGTTTGATTCTTGGTAATTTATTGTCATTTTATTTTCATAAAGATGAATATCATTACACAGCAGTGGGAGCGAGTGGGGCGGTGTCTGGTATTTTATATTCGGCTATTTTGCTTCAGCCTGATATGAGTTTATATATGTTTTTTATTCCTATTCCTATTCCTGCTTATGTGTTTGGTATAGGTTATTTACTCTATTCAATTTACGGGATGCGTTCTGCAAATGATAATATAGGTCATGACGCGCATTTCGGCGGGGCTGTAGGAGGTTATATAATTACGCTGGCAATGGCACCGATATTATTGCAGACTAACCTGCTCATGGTTGGGCTGTTAGCAATTCCTATTATAGTTCTGTTTATTCTGAATAAGACCGGCAAGATTTAATGGCACATGAATTGCTTATTGTAAAGTCTAATTAAAAAATTCTTTTATGAAAAAGGTATTGATTGTTGCAATCGCGTTGATAGGATTGCAAAGTTTTGCACAACAGCCGGTGCAACCTATGATAAGTGTAGTGGGTGAGGGTAAAGTCATTGCCGTGCCAGACGAAGTTACTGTGCGGGTACGTGTAGAAACAACCGGGAAAGATGCTGCTAAGGTTAAAACCGAAAATGATGATGCCGTTGATGCCGTTATTAAATTTACGCGCAAAATGAATATTGGTCAAAACGATGTAAAAACCGAATATATAAATCTGAATAAAAACTACGATTATCAGACTAAAACATATAATTATCAGGCTAATCAATCAATTTCTATAAAAATTGAAGATCTTGAAAACTATGAGAAAATCATGGAAGGTCTTCTTGCTTCTGGTATTAATAACATAGACAGTGTAGAATTTTCATCTTCAAAAATAGAAGAATATCGCTCTCAGGCACGTAAAAACGCCATTTCTGACGCAAAAATGAAAGCAGGAGAATATTCTTCAGTTTTAGGTCAAACTGTGGGACAAGCGATAAGTATTTCAGAAACCGGAACGTCTATTCCTATGCCACAACCGCAATTTAAAATGATGGCCAGAGCAGAAAGCATGGATGCTTCTCAGGAAACTATTGCTTTAGGTGAAATGACAGTTACTGCAAATGTTTCAGTGGTTTTTGAACTTAGATAATAATTATCCTTTTAGTAGATTTACCCTTATAAAAATTAGAATAAAAAAAACCTCGTGATAAAATCACGAGGTTTTTTTTGTTTATAAATCCCTCTTATAGGTTCTTCGGCGTTTGTGTAAGACATTTTCGTAGTTTTTCCACAACTGTTGAATAGCTTTGTTTTCTTCCAGTTCAGGATTTGTTTCAACCTCTGTAATTCCATTTACGTTAAAGAGATCCTGCATTTCATGAAATATTACAGCGGTAAGGCCTTTCCCCTGATATTCGGGATCAATCCCAATAAGATAGAAAGCTGCTGTATTATTTTTTGCACGAGCCTTTAATAAATGTAGAAAGCCGAAGGGAAAAAGCTTTCCGTTAGCCTTTTTTAATGCTTTACTAAAAGACGGCATAGTTATAGCAAAAGCAACCAGTTTTCCTTTTTCATCTTCCATACATTTTATATAATGTGGGTTGATGTATTTTATGTATTTATCTTTATAGTGATCAATCTGGTATTGTTGTATGGGTACAAAAGTGCTTAAATTATTATAGGTTTTATTAAGCAAGCCAAACATATCATCTACATAAGGGAGTATGTCTTTGCTCTTTGTAAAATGAATAACTTTAAGCTTATAACGTTCTACAACGATACGGGCAAATTTTGCAACTTTTTCTGGAGAAGAATCTGGAATCTGAATTTTAAATTCTACCCATTCTGAAGCTTTGTCAAATCCCAGCTGCTCAAAATGATCTTTATAGTATGGGAAATTATACCAGGTAATCATGGTATTTAAAAAGTCAAATCCTTCA
>JBALXG010000573.1:0-2076 GCA_036961055.1 Leeuwenhoekiella sp.
GATTTGTCAATTCCCATCCCAAAAGCAACTGTTGCACACACAACCTGAGTTTTATCATAAATAAAATCTTCCTGCACCTTTGTGCGTTCATCAAAGCTTAAACCGGCGTGATAAGCTGTTGCTGGTATTCCGCTTGCCGTAAGTTGTTCAGAAAGCTGCTCTGTGGTTTTTCGGCTTAAACAGTAAATAATACCGGAAGTTTCAGGTCTTTTAGAGATGAATTTTATAACCTGATCTGCTCGTTTATCGGCAGGTCTAACTTCTAGTTCGATATTTTTTCGGTCAAAAGACGACAAAAACTGCTTTGCATGAGCAATATTCAGCTGATCTGCGATATCCTGCCGCGTTGCTTTATCTGCTGTCGCGGTAAGCGCAATAACCGGTGTATTGGGAAGTGATTTTTTAAGAAAACCTAATTGCTGATAAGAAGGTCTAAAATCATGTCCCCAAGATGAAATACAATGCGCCTCGTCAATTGCGACACAACTTATGTAATTTTCATTTAAAATGGCGCTGAGTCCCGCCAGACTTTCTGGAGCGACATATACTAGTTTTAGTTCTCTTTCTGCAATTTGATGAAGAATATTTTGCTGCTCTTCTGCAGACTGGCTGCTGTTGTAATAAGATGCAGCAATCCCGTTTGCAACCATGCCATCTACCTGATCTTTCATTAAAGCTATTAAAGGTGAAATGACAAGTGTAATTCCCGGCATTAGCAATGCAGGCAACTGAAAACAAATTGATTTACCGCCACCGGTAGGCATGATGACAATACAATCTTCTTTGTTAAGAACAGTCTTTATAATTTCCTCCTGCTGATCGCGAAAATCATCGTAGCCAAAATACTTTTTTAGGGTAGAAAATAACTGATCTTTAGTAGAGCTGGGTTGCATTGCTTTCAATTTATGGCAAAAGAACTAATTCTATTTTAAAACCAGTCTTCTTAAAAGGTAAAATTTTAAAGCTATAAAAATCGACTATTAGTAAATAAGTAATTTCAGCTTCAATTATAAAGTTGATTTTCATCAATTTTAACCGATTTTCGGGCTTTTAAAAGGGTTTTTCGACGGAAAAGCTTTCGCGAAAAGCAAAATTTTTCAGCGTTTATATTTAATTAATACAAGTGCCAGAATAGCCGTACTTTTGCCGAATGGCAAATGACATAAAAGACCGGCAGGATATTCTTAGTAAACTGAATATTCATCAGCTCAACCCAATGCAGGAAGAAGCGCTGGAGACTATTGAAAATACAACGAATACAATTATACTTTCGCCTACAGGTACGGGTAAAACACTTGCTTTTCTACTGCCGGTGATTGACTTTTTAGATCCGGAAGTTGATGAAGTACAGGCGCTAATTTTAGTTCCTTCACGTGAATTGGCAATCCAGATTGAGCAGGTTATTAGAGAAATGGGTTCTGGTTATAAGGTTAACGCTGTTTATGGTGGAAGAGCGGTTTCTAAAGATAAAATAGAATTAAAGCATTCTCCGGCAATATTAATAGGTACACCTGGTCGAATCGCAGATCACTTTGGTCAGGAGCGATTTTCAACAGATTTCATAAAGACGCTGGTTCTCGATGAGTTTGATAAATCACTTGAAGTAGGTTTTGCAGATGAAATGAAATTTATCATCAATTTGCTGCCTTCTGTAAACAAACGTATTCTTACTTCGGCTACTCAGGGCGTTACGATCCCCGGATTTGTAAGACTTGACAAACCTAAGGTAATAAATTATCTGGGAGACTCTGTTTCAAAACTGGCTATTAAAACTGTGGTTTCGCCTTCTCATAATAAACTGAGAACACTTGTTGATCTGCTCGATCACATTGGCAGCCAGCCGGGAATTATCTTTTGTAACCTGAAGGACAGCATTCAGGAAGTAAGTGAATATTTAGATAGAAATGAAATCAGTCACGGTTGTTTTCATGGTGATATGGAACAAAAAGATCGTGAGCGGGCTTTGATAAAATTCAGAAATGGAACGTATCAGGTGATTGTCGCTACAGATCTTGCAGCTCGCGGAATTGACATTCCTGAAATGAAATTTATTGTGCACTATCAGCTTCCTTATTC
>JBALXG010000574.1:0-2072 GCA_036961055.1 Leeuwenhoekiella sp.
GAGAGTCTGTCTGCAGTAAAGGCTGAACAGGTTGTCTGATCGCCAGCGAATCACTAACCACTTTCATCACCCAATATTTAGTGAGTAATTCATTGGTTTGCAAAGCCGTTTTTGGGATTCCCAGCGCGTTTTTTGCCTCCTTAGAGACGATTTTTACCTGCACATTTAGATTTTCCGGCAGACTTGCATCGGGCAGGGATATGAGAAAAGTCTGTGATTGCGCGACAGGATCTATGCTGGGCAGCTTTCCGGAAATTTTAGCGTTTATGGTTTCATCATTTTGTAAGAGAATCTCACATTCGGTGCCCACAGTTACCTGATTTTGATATTCAAATGGAACATTTACCTGAATTACAAGCGACTGCGGCTGTACAATTGTGGCAAGCGAATCACCTTCTGCTACATAATCGTTTTTAAAAACATTCAACACCGAAATCACTCCGGCAGCATTGCTTTTTATGCTGATGGGATGCGCAAATTTTGCCAGAGAACTGTCAACTTTTATGGCTTCAGCCAAAGCATCCTGCTCCTTTGTGCGCACGTAAGCGAAAATCTGATTGCGATTGACGCGGTCGCCAATTTTGAAATTCATCTGCGAAATATAACCGGTAACATTAGACCGAATATTTTCTTTCTTCTGGTATTTTGTAACTCCGTTAAACGTGAGATACTCTCGAATATCCTGCTGCTGTACTTGTGCCACCGAAACTTGTATAGGTGCTTTTTTGGCTTCGGTTGTAGCTTCAGTCTTGTTACCGCAGCCGCTAAAAATCGCCAAAAACAACACTAAAATCGGTACTTTTGTGCCTATTTTCGGTAGTAAGAAAAGCCTTTTTTTATTTTTTCGCCCTGAGCCTGCCTCTAATTTCCTGATTCTGCTTTTTGCCATAATTACCAGTTTATAAAGTTATACTGACTTTGCAACAGCCACAGATTGGTTTGCATTTGCAGGTTTGTATATACGTTTGTTTTGTAATTCTGAATAACATTAAGATAGTCTATAATTGAAATCTGTCCCTGAACGAGTTTGCCTTTGTAGATCTCTAAAACGGTTTTCTGTTTCTTGATCTGTGATTTAAGCATTTCGCGGTTTTGGGCTAAAGCGGTTTGTTGCTGCTCAATACTTTTCAGGTTATTTTTCTGCTGAATTTGAGCATTCTCTTTATAATGCTGCAGATTCTCGTATTTGAGTTCGCTTTGCAGTGCATTGTACTTTCTCTGACTACCATCATATAGTGGAATCGTGAGTCGTAAACCTGCACTCGCACCTAGATTATGATCTATATATCTGGTGTCTGTAGCATTAAAACCAGTATTGGCATATGCTGCCAACTGCGGCTTATATTGAATCTCAAACACACGTTGCGCCGCCTCAATCTGCAAGCTGTCATTTCTAAATTTTCTCTCGTAAAAATGCTTCTGCGGATTTGTAACCGTTTCAAAATTAGGTTCTGCTAATTTTTCAGGTGGATTATCAGGAATCGGGATTCCGCTTAAAGTATATAATTGATTTACGGTAGCTTTAAAATTAGTCTCAATCTGGCTTAATTCGAGTTTTTTAGCATCTACATCAAGTTCTAAGAGCAAATAATCACTTTCTACTAAAACAGCTCTTTTCACCAGAATTTCGACAACCTGAAGCCTTTTTTGCATATCGGCTAAAACACCTTGTGTAAATTCTCTTTGCAGTTGTAGCTGGTAGGCCAGAATGTAAGTGTCTGCAATATTTTTAATAATGTTATGTCCTATTTCCTGCGAAGAAAGATCGATCGCATTACTGCTGATCCTGTTTTGCAACAGCACATTATTAATAGACGACTGGTTGAATAAATTCTTTGTGATATTGAGCTGGGCAGAATAAAGTCCGCCGTTGGTAATACCCGCATCATATCCGTACGCATCAGGCGACGGCGTTGTGGTGATATCGATCGCTTTCCCGTTATTATTAAAATAAGGAGCGACCAATACTTCTGAAGTTATATTTACTTTTAAGGCTTTATACTGCGCAATCAAAATGGAATTTTGAAACTCACCTATTGCCAGCAGGTTTTTATTCTCGAGCAAAGCAGGTG
>JBALXG010000575.1:0-2070 GCA_036961055.1 Leeuwenhoekiella sp.
CCTTTATGGGCCCAACGATAATTTTGATCTAGAAAAATCACACGTTCTACCAGCTTTGATAAGGAAAATTCATTTAGGGAAGGCAATTGAGAGTAATGACTGGTCATTAATAAAAAAAGATTTAAATTCCTTACCTATCGAGGGTGTAAATGGAAACGCCAAGCAGGAAGAAATTCTCCTAGTATTGAAAAAATATGGGATTAGATCTGATGATGGTCAAGTTAAAATTGAAATTTGGGGAAGTGGTAAGCCTAAGCGAGAATTTCTTTGGAGCGAAGATATGGCGGATGCATGTGTGTTTCTGATGGAAAACCGTGATTTCAAGGACACTGTTGCAGCTAGTGATGAAAAGCGAACTAGTAATAAAGAAATCAGAAATACTCATATCAATATAGGGACGGGAAAAGATATTTCTATAGCTCAACTTGCCACAATCATAAAAGATGAGATAGGTTTTAATGGAGAGTTATATTATAATTCAGAAAAACCTGATGGTACTATGAAAAAACTTACAGACACTACCAAACTACATAATCTAGGCTGGCATCATACTATAGACCTACCTCTAGGAATAAAACAAATGTATGAATGGTATATAGGCCATTAAAATACTTGCGTGATGAAGAAAGTTTATAAGTGGTTAATAATATTTACCGGGCTTTTCTTAATTGTAGAACTCATCCTACGTTTAGGTTTTGGTTTTTGTGATACGGTTTTAATGCAATCTGATCCAGATTTTGAATATATAGCTCAACCTAATCAGGACAGGCATCGCTTTGGTAATGATATTGAGTATAACTCACTCTCAATGCGTAATGAGGAAGTTGATCCTCAGGCAATACACATACTAGGTTTAGGGGATTCTGTACTAAACGGAGGGGTTTTAACAGATCAAGATTCGCTAGCTACCTTTATAGTTGCAAAGAAATTAACTAATAAATTACATAAAAAGGTTCAATTTCTTAATATTTCTGCAGGCAGTTGGGGTCCAGATAACTGTTATGCGTATATCAAAAGATATGGTGATTTTAATGCTAAAGTTATTTACTTACTTGTTAGCTCTCATGACGCCCACGATGATATGAATTTTAGTGACGTAGTTGGCAAACACCCTAGTTACCCAGACCGTCAATATACCTTAGCAGTAGTAGAATTATTTGATCGATATCTGTATCCTCGAATTTTAAAGATTTTTAAGAAAAAGAATGAGCAGGAAGAAGATGAGGCTGTATCTCTAGGAATAAATAAAAATGGAAAAGAATTTAATACTGGTTTTAAAGATATTGTTGATTTTGCAAAAAAGAGAAATATTCCTTTAAAAATATTATTGCATCCTGAGAAGCATGAGTTTAAAATGCAAGATTATAATGCTCAGGGTAAAGAAATAATTGAATTTTGTCAAAAAAACAATATAGAGTTAATTAAACTTATAGATAAGGGTTATAAAACTAATTTTTATAGGGATGGCATACATTTAAATGAAAACGGTCAGAAATTGCTCTCCGATGTTATTTTTAAAGATTTAAATAAGAGTTTCTATCGTTAATCTTTCATTCAAAGAAGCTTTTATAAAGGCTAAGTTGGGTATTTATATATTTACTAAAGTCCTATATTTTTGAAAAATCCTGAGAATAAGAAGTCTTCACTTTATAATACGCTTATTACAAAGGTTCAGGAGCACCCTCAATTTTCTTCTTTACTTCAATGGGGAAAATTAGTAAGCGTCACTGGTCTTACCGAAATAATCGTTCAGGCTGTTGGCTTTATTGCGGGAATATTTATCATTAGATTACTCCCTGTAGAGGAATATGCTCTATATACTTTGTCTAATACCATGCTTGGTACAATGACGGTACTTGCAAATGGTGGTATTGCGACAGGCGTTTTATCTCAAGGGGGAAAGATATGGAAAGATAAGAAACAGTTAGGAACAGTGCTTGCCACTGGGTTAATGCTGCGCAGAAAATTTGCGATAGGTAGTTTAATTGTATCCATTCCTATTTTGGGTTATCTCCTTTATCATCATAATGCCTCTTGGCTTATGATTATTCTTATAACAGTTTCACTTAT
>JBALXG010000576.1:0-2069 GCA_036961055.1 Leeuwenhoekiella sp.
GATATTGCCAGGTATCGTTCAGTTTGAAAAATAAGGTTTGGTTCAACAAATCGTTACCCAAATCAACTTTAAGCAGAAGATTAGAAACTATCAGAAAAAATGCTGCGATGATCCAGGTTTTTGTGGCTTCTTTAAAAATCACACTTAACGTCAAACTCACTACCGAAAAGAAAATCATTGAGACCATTCCGCAAGCAAAAGACCATATAAGTCGTACAAAAGCGTCATGCTGATTAAAAAAGTTAAGCGAACCGAGATAAACTACAAGATCACCTTTTCCGAAGATAAGATATGAAAATCCCATTGCAGTAACCGCCAGAAAAAGCACTGTGAGAATTGTAAAACCTATCGCTACGATATATTTACTCAGTAAAAATTTCCATTTTTTTATAGGCTGAAGCATTATTGTTTGCAACGTACCGTCTTTATATTCTGAAGTTAAAAGGCCGGAAATTATGATCATCAAAATTAGCGGAAGATGAAACCAAAGCGTGTTGAGAATAAGGTAAACTAATAAATTCCCGTTGAGCAGCGTGCCTTCAAAATAAAAGGATTGCTTAAGATTATCGAGTAAAATATCAATAATACTACTTCCCTGAAAATAAGCGCTGAAAAGCACAATAGCTTCAATAGCAAAAATCGCGATCAATGCAAAATAGGTTTTGCTCTGTCTTGTGAGTTTATAGACTTCTGCCCAGATCAATGCTTTCATTGCGGGTTTGCTTCAAAAAGTTTAACCATATCAATTTCAGGAGTGCAGGAGGTTATGTGAATATTTTCTTCATGCAGATTTTGAATAAGCGCTGCAATTTCTGCCGAAGAAATAACAATTTTGGCACAATCCCCCGTAATAATTGGCTGATAATTTTTTAGTGAAATGGAATTTTTAATATTGGGAGCGCAGATTGTATAGGACGTTGTATTTTCTTTAATCAGAGCCTGAGAAGCGCCAGATTTTATGATTTTACCTTTGTTAATGACATATAATTTATGCGAAATTCGGCTTATTTCTCCCACAATATGAGATGAAATAAGAATAGCCAGATTTTCCTTTTCAGCAAGATTGATAATAAGTGTACTTAAGGAAGCAATGCCCATAGGATCGAGCCCAGAAAAAGGCTCATCGAGAACAAGACATTGTGGATTGTTTAAGAGAGCAATGGCGATACCCAGACGTTGCTTCATTCCCATGGAAAAATTGCGCACGCGATCTTTACGATTAAGCGGCAAACCTACTTTAAGCAAATAGTCATCAATCGATTCATTATCTACTTTAGCGCCCTGAATACTGCCAAATATCTTCAGATTATCGTGCGCACTTAAATAATCATAAAGCGCTGGTTTTTCGATTATTCCGCCAATAGGTTTAATTCGTTGAGATTCTATTTTAAAACTTCCCGAATCTGGTGTTACAAGTCCCAGAATTATTTTGAAAAGTGTTGTTTTTCCAGCTCCATTTGCACCTAGGATTCCGCATATTTCTCCTGCTTCACAGGTTATAGAAACATCATCAAGTACTCTAAGCGATTTGTATGATTTTGAAAGATTGTTTGTATATATCATAAAGACACAGGCACTTGTATTTCTCTATAATTGAATTGGGCGGTATATGCTTTTTCCATAAAAGTACGTTTCCAAAAGTGCCTTTTTATAAGAAAAAGTGGGTCTTTTACCATAAAAAACGGAATGTAATGAAACCATTTTATTCCTTTTTCATAATAATGAGACTTCACTTTTTCACCTATACCTAATTCTTCTGCGGCGACTTCTGCAGCCATGCGTTGACATTTTGAACCAATATAAAGATTTGCGATTCTATGGGTAAAACCATGAAGATAAAATAAATCTTTAGCTCTTTTATAGTTTTGATATCTGGACCATCCATCCATAATTACAAGGAAGATATGAATGAATGAAAACATAAAACACCATGACCAGAATCCTATTTCTAATCTTGACGCAGTATTAAGAGCTGTACTAAGGTGTGACCAATAAAAGTAAGATTCTAAAATAAAAAGCAGAAGCGAGTAATATAAAAGTCTACCCACTCTAAAATAGGAAATTAAGGG
>JBALXG010000577.1:0-2066 GCA_036961055.1 Leeuwenhoekiella sp.
TAAAGGTTTTGAAACAGAAACCACAAAAACAGAAATATATCAAACTGGAGATTTTTGTGCATACTTAAATAAAAATGCTGTTAGAACGTTTGAATTTATAAATAATAATTTTGCTGAAAAGAGGTTTTTGCTAATTGATGCCAGGCCCGCAAACCGCTTTAAATCAAATGCTCCAGAGCCAAGAGAAGGATTGAGAAGTGGCACTATTCCAAATTCTATTAATATTCCATTTGACAGCGTTCTTGAAAATGGAAAATTTAAAACTAAAAATAAACTGATCACGCTTTTTAACAATTCTGTAGTGAACAATCTGCCTTTAATTTTTAGTTGTGGTTCAGGAGTTACAGCTTGCATAGTTTTACTTGCAAGTGAATTGGTTTTAGAAAATGACAAATCTATTTATGATGGTTCTTGGACTGAATGGGCAGAAAAGTACCCTATACAGCATTAAAACTTCATTTTAACAGCTGTTTTCTCTCTCATGATTTTTGCGGCTTTTACCAGGTTAATCAGTGCCGATTTGGTTTCTGGCCAGTCTCGGGTTTTTAATCCGCAGTCGGGATTTACCCAGATATTTCTTTCGGGCAGCAGTTTGCCTGCTTTCACTAAAAGCGATTCTATTTCATTCAGCGTGGGTACGCGTGGAGAATGAATGTCGTATACGCCAGGTCCTATTTCGTTAGGATATTTAAAGTTTACAAAAGCATCCAGTAATTCCATTTCAGAACGTGAGGTTTCTATGGTGATGACATCGGCATCCATTTGCGCTATATTTTTAATGATATCATTAAATTCTGAATAGCACATATGCGTGTGTATTTGCGTAGAATCTTTTACGCCGCTGGCAGCGATTTTAAAACTTTCTACAGCCCAGTTTAAATAAGATTCCCAGTAGCGCTTGCGCAACGGGAGACCTTCGCGTATAGCGGGTTCATCGATTTGAATAATACTCAAACCTGCTTTTTCAAGATCAATAACTTCGTCTCGTATAGCGAGCGCGATTTGTTTGCAGGTAAGTGCACGCGGCTGATCATTTCGCACAAAAGACCATTGTAAAATTGTAACCGGTCCTGTGAGCATTCCTTTAACCGGTTTGTCTGTAAGCGATTGCGCGTAGGCAGACCATTTTACAGTCATTGGCGCGGTGCGATAAACATCACCAAAAAGTATAGGCGGTTTTACACAACGGCTTCCATAACTTTGTACCCAGCCAAAATCTGAGAAGGCAAATCCTTCCAGTCTTTCGCCAAAATATTCAACCATATCATTGCGCTCAAATTCGCCATGAACTAAAACATCTAAACCGGTTTCTTCCTGAAACCTGATCGTTTTTTCGGTTTCTGTTTTAAGAAATTCGTCATAATCTGCCTCACTTATTTCATTCTTTTTAAACTTGGCACGCCAAGCGCGCACTTCTTTTGTCTGCGGAAAAGAACCTATTGTCGTAGTAGGATAAAGCGGCAAATCTAAATGCTTATGCTGCAAATGCTGCCTATCTTTAAAAACCGAAACTCGCTTGCTATCTTTTGCAGTAACACTTGCGGCTCTTGCCTGCGTAGGGAAATGATTAATTAAAGCTGAAGTTTTCTTTATTCGGTTTGCCTGCGTGTTTAAAGCAAATTTTACGGTTGCTGCTTCTGTAACATCACGATCTGCAAGTTGGGCAAGCGTTACGATTTCATCAACTTTTTGTTTGGCAAAAGCCAGACCTTGTTTAACTTCTTCGGGTAGGTTATTTGTATTTTTCTCCAGATCAAGATCGCATGGCACATGCAAAAGTGAACAGGAAGATGCGATCCAGATACGCTCTGGCGAAAGGAAATTTTTCGCTTTTTCTATAGTTGAAATCGACTTTGCAAAGTCATTTTTCCAGATATTTCTTCCTTCAACTATTCCTAAGGAAAGCGTCTGGTTTGGATTAAATAATTCTGAATTAATTATGTCATTGAGTTGCTCAGAACATCGCACCAGATCGAGATGCAAAGCATAAACCGGAAGCTTTAAAACAGTATCCAGATTATCACCAAAGCAGTCAAAATAATTAGTCAGAATCACCCTAAGTTTAG
>JBALXG010000578.1:0-2063 GCA_036961055.1 Leeuwenhoekiella sp.
GTAAATGTATCGTGATCGCAAAAAGTTATAGTACCATCTTCAAGATTTTCTATAAGCTCTACTTTAAACTCGTTTCCTTGCTTTTTATAGAAATCAAGAGCTTCATTTTTTGCTACGCTACGCATGGCAAAATCGTGCTTTCCGCGGGCGATTTCGAGCATTTTATTCTCGATTTCTTTAAAGTCATTTTCACTAAGCGACTTATCTCCCAGATCTACATCATAGTAAAAACCTTTTTCTATGGCAGGACCAATAGTAAGTTTTACGCCAGGATATAATTCTTCCAGAGCTTGTGCGAGAATATGAGAACTCGAGTGCCAGAACGCTTTTTTACCTTCATCATCATTCCAGGTGTAAAGTATAAGCGAGCCATCTTCGGTTAAAGGCGTTTTTGCCTCTACCGTAGTGTCATTATATTTAGCCGAAATCACATTACGTGCAAGACCGGCACTAATACTGTTTGCGATATCCATCGGTGTGGTACCGCGCTCTACTTCTTTTACGCTGCCATCTGGCAAAGTAACCTGAATCATAGTAAAAATTTAGGTTGCAAAGATAAGCGTATGTTCAGTAAACTTCAAGGTTTAAAACTTCAAAGTTTAACAGTAAAAAGAAAAAGGGGGTTTTTATTAAAAAAGCTGGCAAGAATCAAATATTACAGCGTATGAAGTCTTATAAAATTCCTCTGGCTTTAATTTCCAGATATTTATTAATTGTATTCACAGTAAGATCTTTAGGTTTAGTAAGAACTGTCTGTATTCCATATTTTTCCAGTTCTTTAACCATTAATTTTTTGTCATAATCCATCTTTTGAGCGATGGTTTTATGATAGATTTCCGGAGTACTTTTAGCTGGATTCTCGATAAGATCATCAAGTTCTGTGTTTTCAAAAAAGATAACAACAAGAATATGCTTTTTTGCCAGTCCTTGTAAATAGGGAAGTTGTCTTTGAAGCGAAGTAATATGTTCAAAATTTGTATAGAGCAAAAGCAGGCTGCGGTGGGTTATTTTTCGTTTTACTTCGGCATAAAGCAAACCCATATCACTATCAAGAAATTGAGTCTTTATATTATAAAGAACTTCAGAAATAGTATTGATATGTGTTTTTTTATTGCTGGCAGCAAGATGATTTTGAATGGTGTTACTAAAAGCGATCAGTCCTGTTTTGTCACCCTTTTTTAAAGCAACGTTGCTAAATGCCAGCGTACTGTTAATAGCATAATCAAGAAGTGTAAGCCCTTCAAAAGGCATTTTCATCACCCGGCTTGCGTCTATAATTGAGTAAATAGGTTGCGATTTTTCATCCTGAAACTGGTTTACCATGAGATTCCCACGTTTTGCTGTAGCCTTCCAGTTTATAGATCGCATGTCATCACCGGTGACATATTCTTTAATCTGTTCAAACTCCATAGTGTGACCTATGCGACGTATTTTCTTAATTCCCAGTTGTGTGAGTTTATTGTCAATAGCCAAAAAAGCATATTTTTTCATCTGAATAAAAGATGGATAAACTTTTACCATCTGGTCTTTTTCAAACTTATAGCGCCGCACAACTAATGAAAGCACAGAAGTAACATAGAGATTTAAGTTGCCAAAGACATATTCGCCTCTTTCATTAGGTTTTAATTTGTATGAAAAAACCCCTTCAGAACGGCCATTAATGGCAATTTTCTTACTAAAATCGCGCTTTTGAAACTGAACAGGAATCTCGTCAACCGCCTTAATTTTTATAGGAAAAGCATATTTATTAGTAATTAAAACCGAAACAGAATTAGGATCGCTGTTAGAAAATTTATCAGGTAACTCTCTTTTAGCAAAAATCCCGTTTTTCAGCCTAAAAAGCGCCACAGAATCAATAAAAATGACCAGAGTCAAAATCCATAAAATCAGCCATCCCACTACATAAATCGGGTGAAACCAGTAAGAAAACAGGAAAATTATGGCAATAATCGCCAATGCATAAAATAAGCGATTTGTAAAATAAAGGGATTTTATGAAATTAATTATAGCCACTATCTGGGTATTTCTACTGCCTGAATCAATAACTCAATAACACTTTCTGG
>JBALXG010000579.1:0-2062 GCA_036961055.1 Leeuwenhoekiella sp.
GCGCAAAACCGGGAAGGTTACAGGATCTGGCAGATTTCTATCTGTATCAGGGTAAAATCGAGCCACTTAATCTGCTTAATGTAAAGTATGTAATTAAGCAAAATAAGGATCAGGAATTTGTACAGCGCAATCCTTATGCTAATGGGAATGCCTGGTTTGTTCAAAACGTAAAAGTTGTTCCTGATGCAAATTCAGAACTTCTTTCCTTAGATTCTTTAAATACAAAACAGACAGCAATTGTTCATGAGGAATTTAAAAGTGAGTTGCCGTCAACTATTTTTGATGCAGATAGCACAGCGTCAATTAAACTTATAAGTCATAAACCTAACTTTTTGACCTATAAATCGGCTACAAAACAGGAAAAATTAGCCGTTTTTAGCGAGGTTTATTATCCTGATGGGTGGAATGCTTATGTAGATGGAAAACCTGCAGAGTACTTTAGAGCAGATTATTTATTGCGTGCAATGATGATTCCGGCAGGCGAACATACCATCGAATTCAAATTTGAACCTCAGGTTGTAAAAACCGGCGGAATGGTTAGTCTTGCAAGTAATATCCTTCTCGTTTTGCTTATACTGGGCGGTTTATTCTACAAATACAAATCTGGTAGGGAAGAAATACCTACTGATTAGTTTTACATTATGAAAAAGGTTTTGATCATCTGCTATTATTGGCCACCTGCTGGCGGGCCGGGAGTACAGCGATGGTTAAAATTTGTAAAATATCTACAAGATTTTGATATTGAGCCTATTGTTTATGCTCCACAAAATCCCAATTATCCTATTATAGATGAAAAACTTGTTGCTGAAATTCCGCAGGGAATTACAGTTTTAAAGCAACCTATTGCTGAGCCATACGCCTTGGCAAAAATTTTCTCAAAAGACAAGTCCACTACAATAAGCTCAGGGATTATAAATGAAGAGAAAAAGCAAAGCATTTTAGAGCGTATTATGCTTTATGTGCGCGGTAATTTTTTTATTCCCGATGCGCGTAAATTCTGGGTAAAACCTTCGGTTAATTATCTTTCTAAGTATTTATTAGAAAATCCTGTAGATGCGATTATAACTACGGGACCACCACATAGTTTGCACTTAATTGGACTTTCGCTTAAAGCGAAATTAAAAACAGTCTGGATTGCAGATTTTAGAGATCCATGGACGACTATTCATTACCATGATAAATTAAAGATGAATGAAAAAGCACGTCAAAAACATACCCAATTAGAGCTGAAAGTCCTTAACGGCGCAGATCAAATAATTACTACAAGCCAGGGAACAAAAACTGATTTTGAAAATCTTACTGATACTCCGGTTACTTGTATCACAAATGGATTTGACGATTTTGAGCTAAAGGAAGTGAAGCCGGATACTGCGTTTACGCTTTCACATATAGGATCGTTACTGGCGGATCGAAATCCAAAAATTTTATGGGAAACGCTTCAGGAACTTTGTGAAGAAGAAAAAGGTTTTAAAGAAGATTTTAAACTGAAGCTTGCCGGTAAAGTGAGTTCATCTGTACTTTCAACAATTAAAAAATACGGTTTAGAAAGTAATCTTGAGTTGGCAGGATATCTTACTCATGAAGAAGCGCTTATTGCGCAGCGTAGCGCACAAATATTATTACTTATCGAAAGTAATTCTATAGATACAAAATCTATAATTCCCGGAAAAGTATTTGAATATCTCGCCGCCCGTAGACCGATTATAGGAATTGGTCCGGAAAATGCAGATTTCTTCAAAATAGTAGAAGAAACACATAGCGGAAAATGCTTTGATTATGGTGAGAAATTAGCCTTAAAAAAGGCGATTTTAGCCTATTATAGACGGTTTTTAAATGGCAGTTTACCAGAAAATAAAACTGAAATTCAAAAATTTTCAAGAAAGTTCTTGACCAATGAATTGGCAACACTTATAAAATCATGTTTGGTAAAGACGTCTGTTTAATATGGGAGTAATTGCCACACAATCTTTCAAAAATCTGGTTACAACATATGTAGGTTTTGGTATAGGAGCCATAAATACGCTTGTGCTGTATGTCAATTTTTTCAGTCAGGAATATTACG
>JBALXG010000057.1:0-10543 GCA_036961055.1 Leeuwenhoekiella sp.
GCCAGTGACATGATTTTTTTTATAACCTGCAAATGCGATTTGGGAAAATATCGCTTTCTAAACTGCCAGATATCAATAATATCGCCGTTAAGAATGAGAGTTTTTGGTTTAATACTTTGCAGATAATAGAGTAGTTCCTGCGCGTGAGAGCCATAAGTGCCCAGATGCACATCAGAAATGACTACGAGTTCAACTTTACGCTTCAAGCTTTGTTGTTTTTATCAAATAACAACCTTTCTTGTTATAGTAAGTTTATGTGAATATTAAATTTAATACCTCTTTTAACAAAGTTGTATATAATTACCTGCCGCAACATGTGATTTTCTGCTTAAAAGCAGCTATTTTCGTCTTTTAAAGAAAAATTATGGCAGGAAATTCCTTTGGGAAGATATTTAAGCTTACCACATTTGGTGAGTCCCATGGTGAGGCGATAGGCGGTATTATTGACGGTTGCCCGGCTGGTCTTGATGTAGATCTTGATCTTGTAAATATTGATATGGAGCGTCGTAAACCGGGGCAGTCAAAAATAGTTACGCAGCGTAAAGAACCAGACAGCGTTCAGTTTTTTTCCGGAATTTTTGAAGGTAAAACTACCGGAACGCCCATAGGTTTTAATATTATAAATACAAATCAAAAATCTAACGATTACAGTCATATAAAAGATACGTACCGCCCATCTCATGCAGATTATACCTATGATAAAAAATATGGTGTGCGTGATTATCGTGGTGGTGGCAGATCTTCAGCGCGAGAGACTGCATGTAGAGTTGCGGCAGGAGCAATTGCAAAACAGGTTTTAAAAGGTGTCAAAATCAATGCTTTTGTAGACTCAGTAGGTGATATTAGAATGGATACGCCGTATCAGGAGCTTGACTTTACTAAGATAGAATCTAACGATATACGTTGCCCAGATCCCGCTTTCGCGAAAGCGATGATAGACCGAATAAAAGAAATACGTAAAGCCGGCGATACGATAGGCGGCACGGTAATGTGTGTTATACAAAATGTGCCCGTAGGATTAGGCGAACCGGTTTTTGACAAGCTACATGCAGAACTGGGCAAAGCGATGCTTTCAATTAATGCTGTAAAAGGTTTTGAATATGGAAGTGGTTTTGATGGTGCAAAAATGAAAGGAAGTGAACATAACGATCTTTTTAATTCTGACGGTACAACACAAACTAATTTAAGCGGTGGTGTACAGGGCGGAATAAGCAATGGAATGGATATTTACTTTAGAGTTGCATTTAAACCTGTTGCTACAATAATGCAAAATCAACCTACCATTGATAAAGATGGTAACGCTGCAGAAATGCAGGGAAAAGGAAGACATGATCCTTGTGTGGTACCAAGAGCAGTACCTATAGTTGAAGCTATGGCAGCACTTGTTCTGGCTGATTACTTATTGCTGGATAAAACCTCAAAAATATAGTTGAAAATCGCCATTTTTAAGTAAAAAATCGGCTTAAATAATACTAAAAACGCCCTCTTATATGAAAAAACTCGCTCTACACTGGAAAATTATTATCGGATTAATTTTAGGAGTAATCTGGGCTTTATTATCGAGCCAGTTAGGGTGGAGCGAATTTACAATTGACTGGATTGCACCCTTTGGAACGATTTTTATCAATTTATTAAAGTTGATTGCCGTGCCGCTTGTTTTGTTTTCTATTATTAACGGTGTTGCAAACATAGGTGATCCTAAAAGTCTTGGTAGAATGGGAGGAAAGACTCTTCTCGCTTATCTAATCACCACGGTTTTAGCGGTTTCTCTGGGATTACTGCTGGTAAATTTGATTAAGCCGGGTAAGTTTGTTGATGAAAGCAGTCGTATCGATAATAGAATAGGCTACGAAATCTGGGCTGCTTCCCAAGGGCTTCAAATTAAAGATGGGGTTAATTACTTGCAGGATCCTGAATTTATGGAGCGAGCCAGAGAGATTTCAGATCTTTCAAGATCAGAGCTTCAGGATGCTGCCGTAAACGATAAAATGAGTACAGCAAATCAGGCTAAAGAATCTGGACCATTGCAACCATTGGTTGATCTTGTGCCACAAAACTTCTTTCAGGCACTGGGAGATAACGGACTCATGTTACAGGTAATATTCTTTGCCTTGTTTTTTGGTATTAGTCTTTTATTTATTCCTAATGAAAAATCTGCTCCTATAACCAGAGCGGTTGATGGTATAATGGAAGTTTTTTTAAAAATGGTAGACCTCGTTATGCAAGCCGCACCATTTTTTGTTTTCGCCCTGTTAGCAGGAGTAGTTAGTAAAATGGCTGGCGATGACATAGGCAAAGTAGTTGAGATTTTTAAAGGCTTAAGTTGGTATTCACTTACCGTATTATTAGGATTAGGACTGATGATATTTGTAATCTATCCTTTATTAATGAAAATATTTGTAAGAGTAATAAGCTACATGGATTTCTTTAAAGGAATAGGTCCCGCACAAGCACTTGCATTTTCTACTTCAAGTAGTGCTGCAACATTACCCGTTACTATGGAATGTGTAGAAGATAATCTGGGTGTAGATAAAAAAATTACCAGTTTTGTGCTTCCTATAGGCGCAACCGTTAATATGGATGGTACTTGTTTATATCAGGCAGTTGCTGTAGTTTTTCTGGCGCAATTACATATGATAGATTTAAACTTAGGACAACAGCTTACTATAGTTTTAACTGCAACTTTGGCATCAATTGGGTCTGCAGCAGTACCTAGTGCTGGTCTTGTTATGCTAATTATTGTACTTCAGTCAGTTGGCCTTAATCCGGCGTGGATAGGAATTATCCTACCCGTAGATCGTATTCTTGACATGTGCCGTACCGTTGTTAATGTAACCGGTGATGCTACGGTATCTTCGATAATAGCTAAAGGTGAAGGTATGTTAAACCACGTCCCAAATAAAGATCCTGATGCGGCATTTGATGTTGATCAAAAATAGCACCTAATCCAAAAAATTGCTAAATACATCGAAATTAACCAATTGCATTAAAAAATAATTAATTATTACCAGTAATTTTAATTATTTTTTTTTAGTTTTCCGATTCCCAAAGCTATTATCGCTTTAAATAGTATTTGATCTTTTCCTACCTATTAAAACAAAATAGGTATGAGAATAATTTTATTTTTTTTCTTTTTAAGTAACGGTTTTTCATTGCTTGCTCAGGTGGGTATTGGTACAATAAATCCCAGTCCTGCTGCAATGCTCGAAGTTAGCAGTTCATCAAATGGTTATGATTACAGAGGTTTTATGCCTCCCCGTGTTACTTTAGAAGAGCGCGATTTAATGTCGCCACAGCAGAATGATATAGGTTTATTAGTTTTTGTAAATGATCAGGATAATGCAGAATATTGTCTTCAGATCTGGAATGGCAGCTCCTGGCAGGATGTTTATTGTTTGCAAAATATTGGTTTTTCTAATGTAGCACAAAATTTTGACGCTGCAGATTCCTGGGCTTATACGAGTGATGTCGCATTTTTTGATAATGGAGCAGATGGTTTCTACGGTATAACAGATAATTCCCGTTTTAAAGATATTACTACACTTACAAATAATTTTCTGGGCATAAACGA
Organism: Leeuwenhoekiella sp.; assembly: GCA_036961055.1. Lineage (GTDB taxonomy): Bacteria > Bacteroidota > Bacteroidia > Flavobacteriales > Flavobacteriaceae > Leeuwenhoekiella. Next base: position 3,572 of record JBALXG010000057.1, read on the forward strand.
CCTTGATGATGAAGATGAAAATGGGACAGACGACTTTGCAACCATTACCTTTGAAACTGTAGATATTTCATCTGCGCCTAATGGTGTGACAGTTTCATTTGATTATGAATTTTTTGAGTTTGATAATAATGATGACAGTTTTTATACAATTGTAATTGATGGAATTGATCAAGAAGAAGTGCAACTCATTGAAGGTGAAAGTCAGAAGTCAGGTGCGGGGTCAGTAGAGGTTGATATTCCGGCGGGATCTTCTTCGGTAGCACTTCGTGTGCGCATTCAGCAAAATGGAGCAGATGACTACGGAGGGTTTGACAATTTTATAATTTCTGCTAACTAGATTTTACAAATCCTCCTAGAAGTTTTTGTTATCTTTAAAACCTGTAACTAAATCTAACAATTTAAAAAAGATAAGGATGAATGTATGCTTTTTAATGTATCCCTGGCAGGATATGACTCCAGAAAATGATACATCTTTATCTTTAATTAGAGAATGTGTAAAACGCGGTCATGGCGTAGCTACTACCACACCAGCAAATCTTACTATAAGAGACAGTGTCACATTTGCTTTTTGTAAGGTTATAAAAAGACAGGAAAAGGTGCCACCCACTTTAAAGGCTTTTCATGCAAAAGCCCAGTTTAGGGATGAGATGCTGCCACTTGCGGGTTTTGATGTGATTATACTCCGCAGTAATCCACCTTTAGATACCATTATGCTAAACTTTCTTGACTCTGTAAAAGATGATGTTTTTATCATGAATAGTATTGATGGTATACGCCGTGCAAATAATAAGTTATATACAGCGGTTTTTGAAGATGAAGAAAATAATTTTATTCCGAAAACGCACGTCACAAAAAATAAAGAGTATTTAATTCAGATTATAAATGAATCTGTAAAAGATAAGATGATTCTTAAACCTCTCAATGGTTTTGGCGGTTCTGGGGTAATCTTAATAGAAAAAAGTGCAATGAATAGTATTAGTTCATTGCTTGATTTTTATATAAACAATAAAGACGGTTCTTCTAATTATGTTATTTTACAAGATTATATAGAAGGAGCAGAGCGGGGAGATGTGCGCATTCTTTTACTTAATGGTAAAGCTATAGGAGCGATGCGCCGCGTGCCGGGAGAAAACGATCACAGATCAAATGTAAGCGCTGGTGGAAGTATAGTTAAGCATACGCTGAACAAACAAGAGAAAGAATTATGCCGGCGCATAGGTCCTAAACTTGTTAAAGACGGACTTTATTTTGTAGGGATAGACGTGATAAATGGTATGCTGGTAGAAGTGAATGTTATGAGCCCGGGTGGTATCACCTATATGAACAGGGTTTATAAATTAAAGCTTCAGGAGAAAGTTATTAATTTTGTTGAAGATATGGTTTTGGCGCGCGTCACACGTATGGACAGAAGGGCAAAATTAAGAAAACACGTTGATGAGGCCTAAAATCGCTAAAAATAAGTAAAAAATGGAGCGTCTTTCAATTGCTGCAATTATAGATAAAATTGAACGAGAAGTACCCTTTTGTGCAGTTGCATCAGACGGCTCATTTACTATCAAAGTTGATTCTTATGTGCATTATGTATGTGCCGCTGTACATGATGGACATCAATTTCGCAAAAATCTATGGGACAATTGTTTGCATACAGAATATGATCGCTGGTATGAAGAAGATCCCTGCACCAAATATTTTGTAAAAACACATCCCATTGTAATCGCTGGTAGAGACAGCAGGTTTGAATATGATCTAAACCGCGATCCAGAAACTGCTGTGTATGAAGCGGCCTGGGGAAAGGAATTGTGGGAAAAGCCTTTAGAGCAAAAGGTGAAAGATAAAAGTCTGGAGAAGCATACTAATTTCTATAAGGTTGTTCACACCCTTCTGAACAAATTAAAGATTTTGCATAGGCATCTTATAGTTTACGATATGCATTCTTATAACTGGCAGCGATGGGAAAGACCTGTTCCAGTAATAAATCTTGGTACCAGCAACATTGATAATGATCGTTATTCGGCTTTTGTGCATGCATGGTGCGATACATTACAAACCATCCAAATACCTGATGTTAATACCACAGCAGCGATAAATGACACATTTCAGGGTAATGGTTATTTTTTAAAATACATAACAGCTAATTTTGAGAACACATTGGTTCTGGCGACTGAATTCTCTAAGATTTACTGCGATGAGCTTAGCGAGATTATATATCCTGAAGTTGTTGCTGCTATAGAAACTCAATTAAGAACTATTTTAAAGGATCATGCCTACTACTTTTTGCAAGAAGTGAAATAGCCTTTCTTCCTATTAATTGGGTAAACCTTACCTTTGCACAAAAATTGACCTAATGATTTCAGCTCCGGTAGGGACCTATGCAGATCTTTTTGAACTTGACCAGAATCTAGATCGTCTTGTAAGAGATATAGAATTACTCCATTATTTAAATCCTTTAAATATTGAACTGGAAAAAAAGCGTTTTTTTGCGTCAAAATATTCAGAAAATCCAGCTTTTAAGTATAGAAAACTTCAATTTAACCCTTATAAAATGCAACGCTTGTTTTTCAATCAGCGCTTAGAGCGCATTGAAGATGAAGAAATAAGAAAGCTTTACGAAGATATTATTTATGAATATTCGGGACTTATTCAGTGTATTGAAAGTATAGGGCAAGGCAAACGCTTTTATTTTAACTGTCTAAAGGTTTTTGGTACACCAAAGGAAAAAGACGTTGAGAATGCTCGTTTTATTTTGCATTTTGCAAATGAAGATGGTCTTGATGATATGATTCCGCGTTTTACCGCAGATGAAGCCGAAGCTTATTTTTTAGCTTTTGGAAAACAGTATAATTTTAAATTTGGCATCAGGCAGTCTACAAATATATCTGCCGCCGCCATGGTTCTAAATTCGTCTGAAACGTTGGTCTTAAAAAAGAATCATCGCTTTAGCGAAAATCAGTTAAAAGTACTTGCTAATCATGAAATAGGTATCCACATGGTTACCACCTTCAACGGAAAAGCACAGCCATTAAAAATTTTCTCAAACGGTTTTGTGAATAATACAGAAACGCAGGAGGGGCTAGCTGTTTTTAGTGAGTATGAAGCGCATGAAAGAGCTTGCTCACAGAGTGATTGCTGCAGATAGTTTAATAAAAGGATATAGCTTTTGTGATACATTTGATCTCCTTTTTAGTCAATATAAATTAGATAGGGAAAGCGCTTGGTCTATAACTTTACGCGCACATCGTGGGGGTGGATTTACAAAAGATTTTGTATATCTCACTGGTCTTAAAAAGATTTATGATGCGTATCAAAAAGGAGAAAATTATAAACTGCTTCTAGGCGGAAAAGTAACTTATGATTATGCGCATACCATTGATAAATTAGCTCAAAAAGGACTCGCAGTTCCTAATGTACATGATTCATTATCATATTCTTCAAATCAAAACAAGAACAAAAAACTGGATTTTATATTAGAAAATCTCAAATAATCCACTATTTACTGGCTGCCAGTTTTTTAGCCAATTCAAGGAGGTTTTTAGCAGTAAAAGTCGGTTTTTCAGCTAAAGGATACATGAACTTTCCTGGTCTGCTAATAAAAGCTGTTTGTAAGCCGGCTCTCGCAGCACCAGTAATATCCCAGCCATGTGCAGCTATCAGCATTGTATTTTCTGGTTCTCTGTTTAAGCTATTGTAAACTAACTCATACGCCTCATGATGAGGTTTGTATTTGCTTACACTGTCAACGCTAAATATTTCGGTGAAGAATGTATCGATTTTAGCATAAGCCAATTGTTCTTTTGCTGTTGGCAGATTGCCGTTAGTAAGAGCAGCCAGCGTAAAACCCTGTTCTTTTAATGCTTTAAGACCGTCTTTTACATCATCATGTGGCGGTAGATTTTTGATCTGGCTTAAAATAGCTGTTACTTTATCGTCTGCAACTGCGATATTAAATTGCCGGGCTGTCATGTTAAACACAGCTTTACCTATTGTGCTAAAATCAGGATTACCTGCTGTAATAGTCTCTACGAGCGAATAATGCAGAAGTGTACGAAACCAAATATCAAAAGCCGACTCGTTTTTTAATTCAGCATTAATGCTTTGTTTTAAAGGAGTCATATCGAGCAACGTCTCATTAACGTCAAAAATAAGTAGGTCTGGAGTTTTCATATTTATATTTACAGATTTATATATTGACCACGGGGATAACGCACTTCATAAGAGAATTCTTTAGAAACTGTGCCTTTAGAAGAAATCTCCAATTTCCACTGCATGATGCCACTTTCTTCTTTATAAATAGCATCTCTTGTTTCTATTTCAGATACTTTTATTTCTTTGTTTTGAGAAATAGGAATTCTGTCTTCAAGCAGGAGATTTATGGTGCTGGTTTTATTATTTTTCACTTCGATTTTATAGCCTTTTGCAACGATTTTACTTCCGCCTAAAAAAGATTTACTTTTAAAATTATCCTGCTTTTCACGAGTTACTATAATATTAGGATCGACTCCCAATGAAAGTTGAAGGCTGTCCGAAGTTGCCACAGGATTAATTTGGGTTTTACCAGCGTAGCTTCCTTCAAAATAAATATTAGCCTCGCCCTGTAAAAGGTCATATTTTTCCCAATTAGTTATCGTTGCAGTAAGGAAAACATTTTCATTAAGCTCAGGCGCGGCGTAATGCTGATAACTTGCAGGCAGCTCAAAATTATCAATCTCTATAGTAGTTATATCAGGATTTGAAGCTATGGTGTATCGCTTTTTTATCTCAAAACGGGTGTTGGTTAAACTTTCTTTCTTGTTTTGTACGTTTTCATTATACTGAGGAGCTTCTTTTATACTACTCGCCCCTCTTATTTGAACACCTGCAACTTTTCCTGAAAGACCTGTAATAGCAGACTTGTTTTGTTGACCATAACCTATAACAACAACCTCATCAAGTGATTCCTGATTTTCCTCAAGTTGTACATTCATTCTGGAAGCATAAACAGGTATTTCTTCTGTAGTATAACCAATGTAAGAGAAGGCTAGTGACTTACCGTTCGAAATTTGTAAACTGTAATCACCATCAAAATCTGTAGCTGTTCCATTAGAAGTCCCATTTTCTACAACAGTTACTCCCGGCAGGGGCTGCCCGCTTTCGTCTTTTACATTTCCCGACACATAATGTATTGTTGGGTTATATTTTAAATTACTGCGATTAACCGCTGTTGAACTTCTGTAATTTCGGCTTACAAAATTGAGGTATTTAGGTTCTAACTGTGGTTTTAAGTTATCTGTATATGGGTCGCCCGTAGAGAGCACAAGATTTACGTTTTCCCAGTCTATACCGCTTTGCTGGTAAACATTGGCATTATATTCTAAAGCGATGGGTGCAGATGTATTTGCTGCCTTTATATCATAAACAGGAAACCAGCCGGCATTTTCAATTATATATGAAATTTCGAGATCTAGCGCGGTTGACTTTTCTGCCTGAAGCTTTAGCGTGATTTCTCCTCTGCGCTCTTTACGGGTAGAATCGAGTTTTTGCAGCTCACTGCGATGATCTTGTATGTCCTTTTCGAGATCTACTAATTCCTGTTGTTGAATATAAATATTATTTTTTATCTCTATTGTTCTCTCTCGATAATACATAGCGATTTGCTTCACATTTTCCAAATCAAGATCTGTGTTATCACTATTTACACGATCATTTTTTGTGAGCAGATTAAGTTCCTGATTAAAGCCTTCTATTGTGTTTTTTATTTCGTTTTGACGAAAAAGTAATTTATCAAGGGCCGAATCTAAAGTTTTATATTCGGCTGATTCTGCTTTCTTATCCAGATAATTATAATTAAACTGAATGGAAAGAACTGCAGCATCTTTAAGCCCGGAAACCTGAATGCTACTTTCCATTACATCTGGCGACAAATTATTAAAAACCAGTTCATTTACTCCGGTTTTTAAATAAACCTGAGATTTGCGCTCTATGGTTGCTCCCTGTAAAAAAACGGTCACCCGTTCTATTGAAGATTCCTGATAAAATGGAGGTTTTTCTGCTCCCAGAGCGATATTCAAGCTAAAAAAGAGGATAAATAAAACAGGTAAAGCTAATCTCATATACTTTTAGTTTTCATTAAAAGTAAGTGAAAATCACCCGTAAACATCAAAAAATCGACTTTTTTAGTCTAAAAATCGAGACTTTAATTGTTGCGTGGGAATCATACAACTATCTTCTGTACCAAACCATTTATAGCGGTTTTTGGCTATAAAATCATAAACTTTATGTCGTACAATTTTAGGAATTATGATGAAAGAATAGAATAGGGGATAGCCTTTGTCAAGATCTCTGGTAATTTGCAATGCTGCCGTAGATTTAATATAGCTTTTCTCGCCATCAATTAAAATAATTGAATCTGTATTTGCTTCTATTGAATGTTTTTTGAGAAGGTCTTTACCGATTGCACTCTGTAAAGAAGCAAATTTAAATCTATTATTTTTATCGTTTTTAATCACAAAATTTACTGCAGCATTGCAAAGATTACAAGCACCATCAAAGAGGATAATTTTATGCTTGGGAATCAATACTAACTTATTTTTTTGCTGCCTGAACAAGTTCGAGTTGATCAACATCAATATTTGTGGTAAACATCCCGTAATTTACTATAGCTTTTCCTCTTTCAATTGCATCAATACTACCCACGGCGCGACCATCTGGCAGGCGTACGCGATCGCCCACTTTAAGCTTGACTTTTGGCTTCTCTTTTTCTATTTTTTCTTGTCTTACTTTGGCCTCTTTTTTCTTTTCTCTAATAACCTCTACTTTCTTTTCGGCTTCCTGCTTTACGCGGTTTGCTTTTTCTTTTTCAGCTTTACTTTCTTTAGCGGTTTGCTTTAAGCGCTTAGAATTTTCTATCTGAACCACTTTCATGAGTTCATCAAGAAGTTGGCGTTTATTCTTATTAAAGTAAAATTTTTCAGAAATGTCATCCAGTTTCTGTCCCAG
>JBALXG010000580.1:0-2062 GCA_036961055.1 Leeuwenhoekiella sp.
TATGCTCCTGATGCGTTTTATACAAAATATACGCCATTCATCACCCTTGGCTTCAGAACAAACGATTTACGATCTGATAAAAGACAATTTCTAACCATTCGTAATATCAATGTAAACAGGGATAAATCTGCCGTTATTTCAAACGATGACCCAGATTACAATGTTTTTAATGTTCGCTATACAAATAGCAGCCCCGGTGTTATAAATGCTTTTTCCTGGAATACAGATTTTCAACTGGCTAAAAAATTTAGCAAACTTTCATTTACAGCTAAATACAGAAAAGTATTTTTAAACAACCGCCAGTTTGATTTACGATTATTTGGAGGAACATTTTTGTACAATGATACGCGTGGTGATGGTGATTATTTCAGTTTTGCACTTGACCGGCCTACAGATTATCTTTTTGATTATAACTACTATGGCAGGTCTGAAAGCAGCGGCCTTTTTAGTCAGCAATTAATACTGGCTGAAGGTGGTTTTAAATCTATACTCGATACTCCATTTGCAAATCAATGGATGGTAACGGCAAATACAAGTACCACTTTATGGCATTTTATTCACGCCTATGGTGATATGGGAATTCTTCATAATCAGGGAGGAAGCACAAAATTTCAGTATGATAGCGGCATACGGGCTGTTTTTGTTGAAGATTATTTTGAACTTTATTTTCCCGTTTATTCCTCAAAAGGATGGGAAATCGCACAACCTGATTATGATCAAAAAATACGTTTTATAGTTACTTTAAGCTTTCAAACGCTCTTCAATTTATTTACTCGTAAGTGGTATTAATTTTTTTTGAGCACTTAGGAATTTTATAAAATGGCAATTATTGTTTAGTCAATAAAAATCGGCAATTACTTATTTATACTGACAGATATTCAATTTAACACTCGTTTTTTGATTTATCAGCATTTTAGTTAATGCTATTCACATTGTTTCTGATGTGAATTTTGTCTATTTTTGTAAAACAACCTTATCAAAATATGGCCATAAAATCAAATTCCCTTACGCAAATTTCATACGACGATTTTAAAGTTACCGTTTTAGATGACTATAAGATTGCTGTTACCAGCAGGGAGTGTAGCATTTTAGGTCGTAGAGAAGTTCTAACAGGTAAAGCAAAGTTTGGGATATTTGGTGACGGTAAAGAAGTGCCACAGCTTGCTATGGCAAAAGCTTTTAAAAACGGAGACTGGCGCGCAGGTTATTATCGAGATCAAACCTTTATGATGGCTATAGGCGAATTTACTATAGAAAATTTCTTCGCCGGTCTTTATGCTCACACCAGTATAAAACATGATCCTATGAGCGCCGGGAAGCAAATGGGAGGTCATTTTATAACACATACTTTAGATGAAAATGGCAAAAGGAAAGATTTATTAAAACAGCGTAATAGCAGCGCTGATATTTCTCCTACTGCCGGTCAAATGCCCAGATTATTAGGTCTGGCTCAGGCCTCAAAAATTTTCAGACAATCTCCAGATCTCAATACAGAAGGTTTATCTGCTCAAGGAAACGAAGTGGCGTGGGGTACAATAGGAAATGCCAGTACAAGTGAAGGTCTGTTTTTTGAAACAATCAATGCAGCCGGTGTTTTACAAGTGCCTATGGTTATATGTGTCTGGGATGATGATTATGGCATATCAGTACATGCTAAGCATCAAACTACTAAAGAGGATATTTCTGAAATTCTTAGTGGTTTTGAACGCAATGAAGATCAAAACGGTTATGAAATTATAAAGGTCAAGGGGTGGGATTATCCTGCATTAATGGAAGCCTTTGAGCACGCAGGCTCGGTTGCCAGGAAAGAGCATGTACCCGTTCTGCTTCATGTAAAAGAACTTACTCAACCACAAGGTCATTCTACTTCAGGATCTCATGAGCGTTATAAAGATAGTGAACGTCTGGAATGGGAACGTGAGCATGACTGTAATGTGAAAATGCGTGAGTGGATGATCGCAAATCAGATAGCCACAAATGAAGAGTTACAGGAAATAGAAAAAGGTATAAAAAGAAGCGTAAGAGAAGGCAAACGAAATGCTTGGGAAGCTTTTAACTTTCC
>JBALXG010000581.1:0-2060 GCA_036961055.1 Leeuwenhoekiella sp.
CTCTGGCGAGTTCTGCCTGAGCTTTTGCGGCATTGTACTGATTCTGGTAAGTAGTGGGGTCTATTTGGGCTATTAGTTGCCCTTTCTTCACATAATCACCCATTTCTACAGGAATGTTTAAAATTGTTCCTGATACCTGAAAACTTAAGTTTACAGCTGTGTTTGCATCTAAGGTACCACTGTAGCCTATCGCATGTAATGGGTCACTGCCTTGCCTTAGTAACGTCACCTTAACAGCAACTTTGCTCTGCTCTTTTACAGATGATTTCTCCTGGCAGCCTGTCACAAGTAATGATAAAGCAATGAAGATGGGAATATATTTTGTTTTCATAATTGAGCGCATGTACATTTGACGATTATTGTTTTTATGTCGAAAATTATATCTAAAAAAATCAGGGAAATTTCCCTGATTTATAAATAGCAAATTATTGTAATCCTTTAATTAGTAAGCGTATCATCCATTCTGTACGGCTGGTCATATCATCTATAGCGCCATAAAGTATAAATTCTTTTTCAAGACTTGCCAGAGCGGTTACAACAGCGAGTGACAGATATTTTAGATCATCACTACTAAGATGAGCTATATCTTTATTTTCAACAGCCCAAAGCAGAAGTTGCTTGAATAATACAAGTTCTTTCTCAGTAACTATTTTAAATATTTTAAAGAAAAAATCGTCATCGTTTCTTAAATCATGCATAAGGTGATCATATTCTTTCACCTTCTTTTTAAGCCTATCTAGCTTAAGGGTATTGTAAGTATAGATATTTTCATATAAGCTATTATCTTTGCTAACTGCCTCTGTAGCCGGACCAATAATATCTATATATTCTTCTAAGGCTACTACTGCAAAAACATCGTGCTTATTTTTAAAGTAATAATAAAGCGTACTTCGACCTTTGCCAGAAGTCTTGGCAATATCATCCATTGTTACTTTAGCATAACCGTACTTTCTAAAAACAGTTTTAGAAGCATCAATTATATTTCGCCTTACGCTTTCATCTAATTTTTTCACTCGACAAAAATACATTTTTTGTCTAAAAATCCTACTGTAATCCTGAAAAATCGGTCTAAAACTTAAAAAACCTCCTTAAAAGGAGGTTTTTTATCTATTACTTGGGATTATAAGGTTAATGCTGTAAGGGGGGGGTTAAGTAGAAATGTTATTTCTTTTCAGGAAATGCGTATACAGTACTATCAATTTCTGGGTTTAATGCAATTTCTTTTACTATAATAGGCTGTCCACCCTGAGTGAGAGAGAATGGAAAGTATAGACCATCTACCTCCTTATAATCACTCATTCCTATTTGCATGGTTTGTCCCATCTGGGTCGTCTCTATTAGTACTGGCACAAAATTAACTTTATCAAAATAATAATAACTTATACTGGGAGTCTCAACACCTTTAACCATTACAGGCTCTTGAGTAAGTTTAATTTTATAAGTTTCTATACCATTTTTTGTTTCTGTTCCTTCATAATCAACTTCATAGCCTTTTTGTTTATAATTTAAAAGTGGTGAAGGAAAGTCATTAGAATTAAGTTTCATGTTGTCTACCATCTCCTGATCACTTTTTTCAGGCTCCATAGTCATAAAATTCGTAGTCCACATGGTTTCACCATTAAAAGCTAACTGGGTAAAAGTTTGCCCTTTTAAATTTATAACTACAGCTTGCTTACCATCTTTTTCATTATAAATTGTTAGTGGTATTTCCATGCCACCCTGACTTACAGTCGCGTTCATTTTTGTGGCTTTCAAATTATTCCATGCCTCTTTACCACCCGTTTTTTGTAAATAATTATTAATTATTTCATCTGCAGTTTGCGCATATACAGATGAAAATCCTGTAAATAAAAAAGCAACGATCAATGTTTTTAAAATTTTCATAGATTTTTTGAATTGAGTATTTTTTAGTAAGTATTTATAATCTGAATTATGTTACAATGTAAAACCAATTATTAAGCCAAATACCCCGATTTTTTAATTAATTTGACCGATTTTCATCAAATAAATTCGAGTAATCATAATTAAAAGCGGGTGAAATTTTCATTTTAAGAAAGTAT
>JBALXG010000582.1:0-2052 GCA_036961055.1 Leeuwenhoekiella sp.
CTATAAAACCATTAGCATTGAGACGTGCAAAAAGTAACGTTTGATTCATCGCCTGACTAAGCGCTCGTAATTCTCTAACCGATTTTTCTTTCGCTACACTCAATAAATCGGCATCTATAGCCATTTTTTTAGAGGTTTTTTCAGCCTCTATCAACTCCTGCATACTTCCTTTTACAGCTTTGGCCGTAGGCCAGAAAATAAATAAGAACTCACCAAGCAACAACAAGAGTGTTACTGCCATAATAAGAAGTTCGAGATTACTTAAACTGTTTACTTTATCATTTGCTTCAATATCATATTGATTTACAATAGAATCCATAATAACTAAAAACTCACCTTCATTTGCTTTTACCTCATCAACTTCAGCAATAATAGCAGGTTTTTGAAATACGATATTATCTTCAACTGCATAAATTAGCCTGTTTGAAGCTTCAAGCATATTCTCATAATACGGCTTTATTTGCACAAACATGTGAGAAATCACCTCGCTGTTATTACCAGGAAGACCCAGACTGTCACTGCCAGATTGCAAGGCCTCATGTGAAAATTTCCACTGATTTTGAGTGTTCTTAATATTTTCAAGAAGTTGCTTACGATCGTCGGGCTCATCTGCTGAAGAAAGGAGAAGGATCTCTTTGGTAAGCTTTTGACTAAGCATGCGTTGCCTGCCTGCAACATTTACCACTCTGGAGTCATCCTGCTGATCATTGAGATAAAGATGTATAAGAATTTGACTTAGAATGACAGACAGCGCTATTGCACTTAAGGCAATTATATATAATCGTCTTAGTTTATTAAAAGTGCTTTGGTCTAAAGAATTAGAATTCCCGGCCATAAAACAAAATGTTAGGCCAGTGCTTTCTTAATGAGCGACAGGCTGTGAGCCGTTAATGGAAGTTTAAGGGCAGCCTCGTGGCCTTCTTCAGACATTTTTCCCCATGTCTTTTGGAGTATATCAACAATTTTTTCATCGGGATGCTTTGCTGCAAATTCTTCCAGGTAGTTTTCAAGAAAAACCAGGCAGATTACATCTTCAAGGGTTTGTGTTCCTTCGTCTTTTTTAATGAGTTTCTTTTTTATAAGGAAGGAAACACGGTCTATAAAATCGGCAGAATAACCCACTTTTTCGAGTATTTTGGCAGTAATATCAGCATGCATTTTTTTAAGATCTTCACGCCATTTTAGATAGCCCACACGATCCATAGGATATTGCTCACGCGGACTCATCCATCTACAGATATGTTGTGCTCGAGCTGCTATTTGCAATTCTTCTGAAGCATCTGGTTTAAATTGCAAAAGCTTTTGTACCATACGTAATGAGTACAAAAGCTCTTTAGGATATTCTTTTCCTTCTGCGAGTTCTATGTGGGGATCCTGCGAGTTCTTCTCATCTATTAGAGCCGCTGCCTGTTCTATTTTTGTCATTAAAAGTGTAATTAATCTGCAAAGCCAATATACACGTTTTCATCCTGAATTTTTACAGGATATACAGCAATATTTAAATCGTCTCCATTTAAGTTAGAACCATTTTCTAGTGAAAATGTTTTTTTATGAAGCGGGCAAGCGATTTTGGGCACACCTTCTGTCTCGCCTATCATACCTCTCGAAAGTACCATTTCTAACTTATGCGGACACAGATTTTGGCTTGCGTACCACTTATCTCTTCTGGAAAAGTTGAATACTGCAATTTGTTTCATTTTATATTTTATACACGCACCTCCATTCTGCGGGAAGTCATTTACATGACCTACTTTAAACCAGGTGGTAACATTTTGCTCAGGTAATGATTGATATTGGTCAAGAATATTTTGCATAATTTTTTAGCTTAAAAAGGTGATTTTTACCAGGATTTGGGCATTTTTTGATCGCGAAGAGGTACAAAAACAAGGTTCTCATCTGCATCATCGCTGTTCACAAAATGCTTAAAACGCTTCATCATTTCAGGATCCTCAATTGCTTGTTTCCACTCACATTCAAAATTATTTACAAGTCCCTGCATTTCGATTTCCAGTTCTTCGGCTATACCTAATGAATCTTCTATTACTATTTTTT
>JBALXG010000583.1:0-2045 GCA_036961055.1 Leeuwenhoekiella sp.
GATTATTTCTGCAGCTGCTTTGCTCAACGCGTTAGAGCTAGCCGAAAAAAAAATAGAAGAGGTGCGTATTGTGATAAGTGGTGCCGGTGCCGCCGCTGTTTCCTGTACCAGATTATATAAGTCATTTGGTGCACGCGATGAAAATATTGTAATGCTTGATAGTAGAGGCGTTATCCGTAAGGATAGAGAATCCCTTTCTGTTGAAAAAGCCGAATTTGCTTCACATAGAAAAATAGACACTCTTGAAGAGGCTATGATTGATGCAGATGTATTTATAGGTCTGTCAATCGCTAATATTGTGAATGCAGATATGCTGCTATCTATGGCAGATAATCCTATTGTTTTTGCGATGGCCAATCCAGATCCTGAAATACCTTATGACGTCGCATGTGCAGTGCGTAAAGATATTATTATGGCAACTGGTCGCTCAGACCATCCTAATCAGGTAAATAATGTACTTGGTTTTCCATTTATTTTTCGAGGAGCCTTAGACGTACGCGCGACTAAGATTAATGAGGAAATGAAAAGAGCGGCTGTAAAAGCGCTTGCTGAATTAACTAAAGAATCTGTCCCTGAGCAGGTAAATATTGCTTACGGAGAAACCCGACTTAACTTTAGCAGGGAATATATAATACCAAAACCTTTTGATCCCAGATTGATTACAAAGGTTCCTCCAGCTGTTGCTCAGGCTGCGATGGATAGTGGTGTTGCAAGAGTGCCTATTACAGACTGGCAGCGTTATGAAGATGAGCTGCTAGAGAGAATGGGTTCAGATAATAAAATAGTGCGATTGATGCTTAACCGCGCACGCACAAATCCTAAACGTATAGTTTTTGCAGAGTCAGATCAACTTGATGTGCTTAAAGCAGCACAAATTGTTTTTGATGATGGTATAGCATTTCCTGTTTTACTGGGTAATAAGGAGACCATACTTGACTTAATGGGTGAACTGGAATTTGATGAAAAAGATGTTGAGATTATAGATCCTAAATCGCCTGAAGAAAACGATAATCTTAATAAATATGCCCACATTTACTGGCAATCACGCAAACGTAAAGGTGTTACCTACTTTGATGCGCAGAAACTGATGCGTCAGCGTAACTATTATGCAGCAATGATGGTAAGTGAAGGAGATGCAGACGGAATGATTACAGGATATTCCAGTAGCTATCCTTTAGCTGTTAAGCCTGTTTTAGAAGTTATAGGTGCTGCTAAGAATGTGCAAAAAGTAGCTACTACCAATCTTATGATAACATCAAGAGGACCGCTGTTTCTAGCAGATACCTCTATAAATATAGATCCTACCGCAAAAGAGCTTGCAAAAATCGCTCAGATGACTGCGCATACCGTGCGTATGTTTGGTCTGGAGCCAGTTGTTGCTATGACTTCGTATTCAAACTTTGGCTCATCTAAAAACGAGAAGGCTTCTAAAATGCGTGAAGCAGTAGATTACTTACATAAGTTTTATCCAGATTTACTTGTAGATGGTGAGGTTCAGGCAGATTTTGCACTTAATCCAGAAATGCTCAAAAGCAAGTTTCCTTTTTCAAAGTTGGCGGGTAAAAAGGTGAATACATTGATTTTTTCAAATATTGACTCAGCAAACATCACTTATAAAATGCTTAAAGAACTTGATAAAGCAGACAATATTGGACCTATAATGTTAGGAATGAGAAAACCTGTTCACGTTCTTCAGTTAGGCGCAAGTGTAGACGAGATTGTAAATATGGCGGCAATAGCGGTAATTGATGCGCAACAGAAAGAGAAAAAGCAGGAAACGGTCTGATTCAATCAAGAACCTCGGGTTAAAGTCAGAAGGTATGAATCTGAAAACTTTGGTATTTCAGGTAAGCCTTTGGGAATTTAACCCTCAGTAAGGATTAAATAGATGAGCAGATTATCAGGAAGCTAAAAATTCTTGAGGAAAATAAATTTAGTACATTTGGGGGCCCTAACATTTTATTAAGAAATGATCACATACCTCAAAGGTAAGCTTGTAGAAAAAAATCCTACTGATATTGTAATTGAATGCAATGGAGTAGGAT
>JBALXG010000584.1:0-2038 GCA_036961055.1 Leeuwenhoekiella sp.
AAAATATGAGCTAAAAAATTCACCTCACCAATTTACAAATTCTGAGCAAAGGAAAGTATTTTGAAATAGTATATTTGTGCCACTCCAATTCTATTTTTCATAAAAACAAACGGCATTTACTATGACATTAATAAAATCAATTTCAGGAATACGCGGTACAATAGGTGGAAAACCAGCCGAAAACCTTACGCCCATTGACGCGGTTAAGTTTGCGGCAGCCTATGGCATGTGGATAAAGCAGCAGCGGGATAAGGAAAATTATCGTGTGGTTGTGGGGCGTGACGCTCGTATTTCTGGCGAAATGATTCAGCAATTAGTAATGAATACGCTAATAGGTTTGGGAATAGATGTTATTGATCTTGATTTATCTACAACGCCTACAGTTGAGATTGCCGTGCCGATGGAACATGCCGATGGTGGAATTATACTTACAGCATCGCATAATCCCAAACAATGGAATGCGCTTAAATTATTAAATAAAGATGGCGAATTTCTAAATGGGGCAGAAGGCGCTAAGATTCTGGAAATCGCTGAAGCAGACGATTTTATTTTCGCAGAAGTAGATAATCTGGGCGAAATCGATAAAAATGACGCGTATTTTGATATTCATATAGATGAAGTTCTTGATCTGGAACTCGTAGATGTTGACGCAATAAAAGCAGCTAAATTTAAAATTGTTGTAGATGGTGTAAACTCCAGCGGTGGCGTTGTAATCCCAATGTTATTGCAAAGACTTGGTGTGCATACCATAAAACTTTATTGTGATCCTACGGGCGATTTCCCGCATAATCCAGAGCCTTTAAAAGAACATCTGGGCGATATCTGCAAACTTGTCGTAGAAGATGATGCAGATCTGGGAATTGTTGTAGATCCTGATGTTGACAGACTTGCTTTTATTACAGATAAAGGTGAAATGTTTGGCGAAGAATATACGCTCGTAGCCTGTGCAGATTACGTCCTTGGTGAAACGCCGGGAAATACCGTTTCAAATCTGTCATCATCTCGTGCTCTGCGCGACATTACACTAAAGCACGGCGGTGAATATTTTGCAAGCGCGGTGGGCGAAGTAAATGTTGTTGCTAAAATGAAGGAAAAAAATGCCATTATAGGCGGAGAAGGAAATGGCGGAATTATTTATCCTGAATCTCATTATGGCCGCGACAGCTTGGTGGGAGTGGCTTTATTTCTTACGCATCTTGCAAAACTGAAAATTTCTATGACAGAGCTCAAAGAATCTTATCCTGCTTATTTTATGAGCAAGAAGAAAATCGAACTCACACCAGAACTTAATGTTGATGAGATTTTAAGCACAATTGCTCAAAAATATGCTAACGAAGATGTGAGTACCGTAGATGGTGTAAAAATCGACTTTCAAAATCACTGGATTCACTTACGAAAATCAAATACAGAACCTATAATTCGTATTTACACTGAAGCTCCTTCGCAGGAAGAAGCAGATAGCGTTGCAGATAATATGATTAAGGAAATAAAAACTATTGCTTCCGCTTAAAGCGAAAAGGATTATTTAGCGGTATCAATATGCTTAAAACGTTTGTGCGTCCAGAGATAATACTCGGGCGCACTTTTTATTTGCTCTTCTAAATTTCGAGCAAAAGCATCTGTAATTTCAAAATCTGCCACCGTCTTAGGCTGTTCACTTAAAATTCTAAACGTTGCTTCATAAAAGCCGCGTTTCTTTTTGCGCACATCAAGATGAACAACAGGCAGATTAAGCTTTTTAGAAAGTCGCTCTACACCCGTAAAAAACGGCACCTGATGCCCAAAAAACGGACTTAAATGATGAATATTTCCCGCTTTAGGCGATTGATCTGCAATAAAAGCATAAGTTGAAAGGATATTATCAGTATGGTGTTTTGTAATCACAATTACAGATTCCCGGTTTGTAAGAAGTTTAGAATTCCATCTTCCGCGTATATCGCGCACCAACTTATCAAAATATGGATTTTTAATTTTTTTGTAAATACCATAACCCGTATAATGAAACTGAAACTGCAGAGAAGACAGCCACTCATAACTT
>JBALXG010000585.1:0-2037 GCA_036961055.1 Leeuwenhoekiella sp.
TATAATATGGCAAGATTGGCATTACAATTTATGACAATTTTATCCTCTTTTAAAATTTCAGAACATACGATATACTCCTTAAAATCTATTGTTATTAATTTCTCCTTATAATTTATTGGAAAAAAGAAAAGTTCTCTGTTTTTAAATTCATCTTGAAGATCTTTCGTATTGAATTCTAGACAGAAGCCACGTTCTTGGGTGTAGTGAGGCCACATAAGGTTATCCTTATAATTTTCTGATAAGGAAAGTATGCCTCGAAGACTTAAATACTCATCTTGAAATTTCTTTGTTTGTTCTTCTTCAATTTCACTTTCTGATCTAAAATCATTAGTCTCGTATTTGAATTTTTGAACATATTTTTTCATGTCCCAAAGCATAGGATTACCATCCATTAAATCATTGAGCATAAATGAGTGCGAAAAAAAGAGATAACCGTTTTCTAATGACTCACAAGAATTCCTATTAAGTGAATAATATTTATACAGATTTGAGGGTATTGGTTTTTTTATAATTGTCTCAATCTTCCCATCCTCAATTCTAAAATCTACATTATTTACGTATTCTCCTTCTGGTAGCTTCATATGGGTTTGGATTGACTCTTTAATCTCTTCGGAGGATTTAATTCCCCGAGGCTTGCCTCGAATAGAAAAATGAAGAGTATTGTAATTTGTTCCTATTTACTCAAAAGTCTGAAGCAATATTTCTAAAATTGAAATTGCCGCTTCACTTATTTTTGTTCCGGGTCCAAAAACCGCTACAGCTCCCGCATCAAATAAAAATTGGTAATCCTGCTGCGGAATCACACCGCCTACAATTATCATAATATCTTTCCGATCAAGTTTTTTAAGTTCGTTTATTACCTGCGGAACAAGGGTTTTATGACCGCCCGCAAGTGACGAAATTCCCAGAATGTGAACGTCATTTTCCATTGCCTGACGTGCAGCTTCTTTAGGTGTTTGAAAAAGCGGACCAATATCAACATCAAAACCTACATCTGCATAACCGGTTGCGATTACTTTAGCACCGCGGTCATGACCATCCTGGCCCATTTTTGCGACCATTATACGCGGTCTTCGGCCTTCTAATTCTGCAAATTTATCTGCCAGTTGTTTTGCTTTCGCGAAAGCGACATCATTTTTAACTTCTTTGCTATACACACCACTAAAGGATTTAATTTGTGCTTTATACCGGCCAAAAACCTCCTCTAAAGCACTTGAAATCTCCCCTAAAGTAGCTCTTTTTCGCGCGGCTTCTATAGCAAATTCAAGTAAATTACCTTCTTTAGTTGTTGCACATTGCGTTAGTTTTTGCAGTGATTGAGCCACTTTTTGCGAGTTTCTGGTAGATTTTAATTCGGCTAAACGCTGCAATTGCGATTCGCGTACTGCCGCATTATCTACTTCTAAAATTTTAAAAATACCTTCATCATGTTCTGTCCGGTATTTATTTACGCCTACGATAATATCCTGCGAGCTGTCAATTCTGGCTTGTTTTCTGGCCGCTGCTTCTTCAATACGCAGTTTAGGAATTCCCTGTTCAATGGCTTTTGTCATTCCGCCCAGTTCTTCAACTTCTTCTATAAGTTCCCATGCTTTTTGTGCAATTTCATGAGTTAAATTTTCTACATAATTACTTCCCGCCCAGGGATCAACAGTTCTGGTTATTGCAGTTTCATCCTGTAAATAAATCTGTGTATTTCGTGCAATCCTAGCCGAAAAATCTGTAGGTAACGCAATCGCTTCATCAAGCGCGTTTGTGTGCAAACTCTGAGTTCCGCCAAAAACCGCTGCGCTGGCTTCAATGCACGTACGCGCCACATTATTAAAGGGATCCTGCTCAGTAAGACTCCAACCACTTGTCTGGCAATGCGTTCTTAAAGCTAGTGATTTAGGGTTTTTTGGATTGAATTGTTTGACGATTTTTGCCCAGAGCATTCGGCCTGCACGCATTTTAGCAATTTCCATAAAATGATTCATGCCAACAGCCCAGAAAAACGAAAGCCTGGGTGCAAAAGTATCGATATCCATTCCAGCTTTT
>JBALXG010000586.1:0-2036 GCA_036961055.1 Leeuwenhoekiella sp.
TTATATAAAGTCTATGGTCCTCGCAAGTTAGACAGAATGATGCCTAATTGGGCCAGAGTGAGGTTTTTAAATATGCCTGTATGGAAATTTGCAGGAACTCTTATTCTCATTTTTATTTCTTTTTATCTGGGTAAATTCTGTATTTTTTTACTTCGAAAAGTTTTTAGAAAATCTGGAAAAACCTGGATGAATACTATCGCAAAAAAGCTTGCCACTCCGGCAGGATTTGCTATAGGGGTTTTATTCTTTTACGTTACTTTAAACAGATTAATATCCTTTAGTGGTGCCTTTGCCAGTACATTATATGCAATTTTACTTATCGCTGTAATTGGGTCAATAACCTGGTTTATTATGCGATTTATTGACTCCTTTATGCTTTATGTGGCCGAAAACAAAATAGGCGATACAAATCCTGAAGAAAACTCAGATGCACGCATGATGCTTACCTATGTTTCTGTGGCGCGCCGTGTGATAACTTTTGTCGTGATTATTGTAGGTGCTTCAGTGATTTTATCTCAGTTTAGATCTCTTGAGAAATTTGGTGTTTCGCTTTTAGCTTCAGCAGGAGTCGCTACTGTAATTCTGGGAATAGCTGCGCAAAGTACATTAGGAAATATTATTGCGGGTATTCAAATTGCAATTACCAGACCCGCACGTATAGGTGATACCGTAATTATTAATGAAAACTGGGGCTATGTTGAAGATATACGCTTTACTTATATGGTCGTACGTACCTGGGATTTAAGGCGACTTGTGGTTCCTTTAAAAGAAGTTGTTACAAACACTTTTGAAAATTGGTCAATGACCAGTGCAAACCAGATCAAACCTATAATTATCTATGCAGATTATAGAATAGATGTGCAAAAAGTAAGAGATAAGTTTACTGAATTATTAGAAAATTCTGAAGACTGGGATCATGAGAACCCTCCAGTAGTTCAGGTTATAGACGTAACCGAAAAATCTTTAAAAATCAGGGCGCTTTGTAGTGCAAAAAATGCAACTGTCACGTGGAATTTGCATTGCCAGTTACGCGAAGATCTGATTAAATTTATTTGCTCGCTAGAAGATGGCCTGCATCTTACAAAATCCCGGGTTGCACTTGAAAATAGTAATCTTACCAAATCTTAATTTGTAATACCTAAAGCTGATTTTTATACATAATAACCCGACTTTTAACCGATTTCACCTACTTTTTTATTCTAGTTTCGTATTTAACTGCTAAAGCCTGTCAAAATTGGGCTTACCTTAATTTCAGTTTAAGAGTGAGTAGTAAATCTAGGCATTAGTATTTATACAAAAAATTATGATGAAAATTTTCAAGAGTTATTCGGCAATTTTGCAGATAATAATTTTTGATTTAAAACTTTTTTGTTCAACTTAGGGGTACCAACTAAACCAAAAAGGAATTATGAAGAATTTTACTATTGTCTTATTTCTTTTACTATTCTCCTCTTACTCGCAAGCCCAAACTATTACAGGAACAGTTACAGATGCATCAGGCATGCCATTTCCCGGCGTTTCTGTAATGGTAGAGAAAACTAATCAGGGAACCGTTACAGATTTTGATGGTAAGTATGCCATCTCTGCGACTTCTGGAGATATTTTGACATTTTCATATTTAGGTATGACCACTCAGGAGATAAAACTGGCAAAGCAATTAATTTTAAATGTTATTCTGCAGGAGGATACACAACAGCTTAATGAAGTTGTGGTAACCGCTCTGGGTATTAAAAAAGAAAAAAGATCTGTAGGTTATTCAGTTCAGGAAGTTAATAGCGATGAACTTACGCGCAACAGTTCTGCAAATGTTTTAAGCGGTATTCAGGGTAAAGTCGCAGGTGTTACAATTAATTCATCAAGTGGTGCGGCTGGTGCGGGATCAAGTATTATTATAAGAGGTATCACATCTCTTAATCCATCTGCAGATAATCAACCATTATTTGTAGTTGACGGTATTCCTATAAGCAATGAAGCTCCTACGGGTAGCGTGCTTCCCAGCACAGGCTCAAACGCTCCTTCTTCTTCAGAACAATTTT
>JBALXG010000587.1:0-2028 GCA_036961055.1 Leeuwenhoekiella sp.
TGGGTGATTCATTATAATATGCCAAAAAACCTTGAAGGTTATTATCAGGAAATAGGTCGTGCAGGGCGTGATGGTTTAAAATCAAAAGCTTTGCTTTTTCACAGTTATGCAGATGTGCTGCAATTGCGACGATTTACCCAGGGAGCAAAGAATGAAGAAGTGCAGATTGCAAAACTTGACAGGATCAAGCAATTTGCCGAAGCGATAACCTGCAGACGAAAAATACTGCTGAGTTATTTTGGCGAATTTCTCTCAGAAGACTGCGGAAATTGTGATGTATGTAAAAATCCGCCACAGTTTTTTGACGGTACGATTATCGCTCAAAAAGTACTTTCTACCATCGCGCGTGTAAAAGAAACAGAAGCTACAGGAACTATTATTGATGTTTTAAGAGGCGCTAAAAATGCCAACGTACTTGATAAAGAACTTGATAAAGTAAGCACTTACGGCATAGGTCATGACATCTCATGGAAAGACTGGCAGCAATATATAATTCAGTTAATTAATCAGGGTTATTGCGAGATCGCCTTTCATAAAAATAATGCCCTTCATCTCACGCCGCAGGCAAAATTTGTTCTTTTTCAAAATAAAAAAATAAGGCTCACACATCCTGTAGAAATCGCCGCGATTGTTGCAGCAAGTAAGGAACCTAAAGCGAAAAAGGCTAAAGCAAATTCGTTATTTGAAAAGTTGAGAAAACTACGATCTGACATTGCAAAGGAAGAAAACATCCCTGCTTATCTGGTTTTTAGCGATGCCACATTAAAAGAAATAGAACGATCAAGACCTTTAAGTGAAGTAGATTTTCTTGAAATAAGTGGTGTGGGACAACGAAAACTTGACGTTTACGGTGATAAATTTATTGAAGCGGTTTCAAGCTTTATCAATGAAAAACGTAAAAAGCCAGGTAAAAAAAGTGATACGCACAATGTTACTTATGAAATGCTGAAAGAGGGTTTGAGTATTGAGGAAATTTCGCAAAAGCGAAAACTAAAAGACACAACTATATATTCGCATCTCGCCAAATTATATGCAGATGGAAAAGATGTGGATCTAAGAAAATACATTGATCAATCTGAAATTGACGCTATAGCAAAGGCTAAAACTGAACTGGAAAATCCAGATACTTTAAAGCCATATTTCGAACATTTAAATGAGGAAATAGAATATTATAAAATTAGACTTGCACTAACAATTCTGGAGAAGAATTAGGCAATTTCCGGAAGCTTATCTTTAATTCAAAAGATAATTCTCAATTAATAAATCAAGTTAGATAACCGGTTTTTTTAAGCAAAATCCGTTGTGGGGAAAGCACTATCCCCATGGATTTAATACTCTGAGTAAATTTAAAAATTGAGTAATTCTCTGTATTCTAATACAATAAGCCTATAACCCGTCACTGAGTTTAAAATCGTTTTTCCTGATTTTTAGGTGCTTTAGGCTGTTTTTTATGGTAAAAAGCTAACTTTTAAAGAATTAAATCTTTTTAACGCGCACGGCATTCATTCCCTTCATTCCTCTTTCAAGTTCAAAAGTAACTTTGTCATTTTCCTGAATCTCATCAATAAGACCACTTACATGTACAAAATGTTTTTCCTGAGTTCTGCTGTCAAGAATAAAACCAAATCCTTTTGAAGTATCAAAGAAAGAAACCTTACCTTCTTTTGCAGGAAGTTCTTCTTCTTCAATGTCTTCTTTTTTAGGAATTCCTAAAATGATATCATCAGGATCTATTTCAACACGTAAAGATGGATCTGGCGGAGTGTCTGTTAAGTTACCATTCTCATCAACGTATGCAATCATATCCTCAAAGGCACCACCTTTAGCATTTGCTTTACGCTCTACTTTTTTCTTAAGCTTGTCTTCTCTCTTCTTTAATCGTTTTTTCTCTTTTTCTTTTTTACCATAAGTTTCTTGCGATCTGGCCATAAATTTTTAAAGTTTAGTTTTATATGTTGTTAATAAATGTAATGTTCTATTAATATAATTAAATTATTGCTTCTTTGAAATGAATTCCTAATTCTTTTT
>JBALXG010000588.1:0-2026 GCA_036961055.1 Leeuwenhoekiella sp.
GGTTAAAGGATCACCTATAACACCAGTCGCTGTATTTGATCTTCCCCCTCTAAAGGGACCAATACTGCGATATTTGAGTGGTTTAAAATATTCATTTGCCTGCTGGCCAAAACTTAAAAAGGAAATACAAAAAATAAGGAGAGAGGTAAAAATACTGCGCATAAAACTGAAGTTTGATTAGTTTTTTAAATATACAGTAAATCCTGTTTTGAATCTCTTTTAGATGGTTCATTTCTGTAGTCTCAAATTGTTATAAACTGAATATAAAAAAACGCGACCCATAATTAATGAGTCGCGTTTCTATATTATCAATATTCTTTTAAAATACTAGCCGTTTAATTTTTCGGCTTCCTTCTTAACGTTGTCTTTCAACTTGTTATAATTCCCTGATACTGTATCTTCAACATCAGCGTAAGCATCTTTAATTTTTGAACCCGTCTGGCTTATTTTTTCTTTTATTTTAGCCTTTTCTTCCGGAGAAGCGGTATTGTATTTCCACCATGCAAAAGCGCCACCAGCTGCAATTCCTATTAATGCAAGTAATCCTGTTTTGTTGTTTCTAGATGCCATAATTATTTAGTTTTAGGTTAATTGTTTATAATATATCAAAGTACACGCCATTATTTTGATTGTCAGTATACTTTAGTAAAAGTTTAGGATTCCCCAAGGCTTTAGAAGCTATTTTAATTTATTACTCAATATTTAGGATTCCGGATTTTTCGGCAAAATTCCCGATTTTTAAGTAATAAAGGCTGCTTTTATATCAATTGACGAAGATTTCTGCGTCGTAACCTTTTTCAGTTTATTACTATTTGAAGAAATAAAAAATAGTCAAAAGATGTATTTTATCGGTAAATAATGACTAAAAACTAACTATAATACTTATAAATATAAATATTATCCTACTTTTGTTGGCTAAATCAATAAACCCCAATGAAAAAAATCACCCTACTTTTACTTACCGTATTAATTTTAAGCAGCTGTTCTGCAATTGATGAGCTTACTAAATTTGACATTGATTATAACAGCAGTGTTGTTGTACAATCGAGTTCTGCCGTTGATCTTCCTTTCAATGTTGAAACCCCGCCAATGGAGACTAATTCTGAATCAACTTTTGAATCAAATAATACTAATAAAGATCTTATTGAGGAAATCCATCTCAAAAGTATGAAACTGACCATCACAGATCCTGCCGATGAAGATTTCAGCTTTCTAAAATCTATTGAGATTTTTATTAAGGCAGACGGTCTTGACGAAGTGTCTATCGCTTCTCTTGAGGAAGTTCCTGCAAATGCCGGTAGCACACTTGAACTTGACACCTCAGGAACTGATATTAAAGCCTACATAAAACAAGACTCATTTACTTTACGCGTTTCTACAGTAACAGATGAAGTAATTGATAAGGATATAAGTATTGATATTTTAAGTGTTTTTGCTATTGATGCAAAAATTTTAGGCATTTAAATTTCAAAAACATCATGACATTTACATACACTTAGTGGGTCAAATAACAATTGCTGCTTCTAAACATTTTAACCCTAAGCCTGATCTATAAAATGATCAGGCTTTTTTATTTAATATGTAATTACACATAGTTTAATTTATGAAATTCATAAAAATAATTTAGCGGTTAAACCTTTAAATTTTTATCGTGTCTTTAAGTATTTACAATTATATTAACCCTCTCAAAAAATTAAAACATTAGCATGATTACAAAAAGACAATTCTCGTTAAAAATGCGTGAAATACATAGATATTTAGGCTTCTTTCTGGCCGGTATCATGGCGGTTTACGCGCTTAGCGGAATCTCAATGATATTTAGAGATACAGATGCTTTTAAAAAGCAAACTACGGTAGAAAAAACACTCGAGCCTAATTTATCAAAGGAAGCTCTGGCAAAACCTCTGGGTGTACGTCGCGTTGATGTAGAGAAAGAAGAAGGAGGAATTTATTACTTTAAAGGTGGAACTTATAATACTCAAACCGGCGAGGCAAAATATACAAAGTCTGAATTACCTGTGATTAT
>JBALXG010000589.1:0-2011 GCA_036961055.1 Leeuwenhoekiella sp.
CTACAGGTGAATCTACAAATAACCCTGAAAATTATAATACGGCTGTATCAAACATGGGTGGAGACACATGGGCCGCTAAAGTTTGGTGGGATAAATAATTTATTTTATAATATCCTACTTCTGCTTAAGAATATTTTTTAGTAAAAAAGAAGGGGAAACTCTTCTTTTTTTATTTATTACTAATTTGGTTATTATGAGAAAACCGGTAATTTATTTCAGAGGCACATTATTGACATGTCTGCTACTGCTTTCGTTTTCTTGTTTTTCTCAGGAAGCAAAACTGTTTGACCTTCTTAAATCTTCATTTACAGGAATTAACTTCGTAAATGAAATTAAAGACACTAAAGAAAAAAATATATTGCTATATTCTAATTTTTACGGAGGAGCAGGCGTAGGTGTTGGAGATTTTAATAATGATGGTCTTCAGGATATTTATTTTGCAGGTAATATGGTGCCAGATAAACTATACCTTAACAAAGGAAATCTTCAGTTTAAAGATGTCACAAAAAATTCTGGTATTACAGATGATGGAGGCTGGTCTACCGGCGTCACAATTGCAGATGTCAATAATGATGGTAATGTTGATATATATGTAAGCAGGGAATTGTATGATAATAATGCAAAATGGCGTACCAATTTATTATATATAAATCAGGGTGACGGGACATTTATTGAATCTGCTCTAAAATATGGAGTGGCTGACTCACAGAGAACACGTCATGCTACCTTTTTAGACTATGACAAAGATGGCTTTCTAGATTTATTTTTATTAACACAGCCACCTAATCCCGGAAGCTACTCAGATTTTTCTGGCCAGGGATTACGTAAACCAGAATATCATCTTAAGCTTTATAAGAATATAAAAGGGCAGAGATTTGAGGATGTTTCTAAAGCTTCAGGACTCTCAATGACAGGTTTTCCTAATGGGGTTTCAGCAAGTGATCTTAACAATGATGGCTGGACAGATTTATACATAGCAAATGACTTTGCCGCTCCAGACTTTCTATTTATCAATAACAAAAATGGCACATTTACAAACATTATCGACTCTGCTATGATGCATATTCCATATTACAGTATGGGTGTAGACGTAGCAGATATTAATAATGATGGGCTGCTGGATCTATTTGTTGTAGATATGGTTTCTGATGATAACTTCAGGCTAAAGTCAAATATGAGCGGGATGAATCCTGATTCTTTCTGGAAGGTTGTTAATGAAGGAGGGCATTACCAGTATATGTACAACACATTACAGTTAAATAATGGTAACAGTACATTTAGTGACGTGGCTCAATTTGCAGGAATGGACGCTACAGACTGGAGTTGGGCAAACCTGCTGGCAGATTTTGACAATGATGGCTTAAAAGATGCTTATGTAACAAACGGACTTTATCATGATATCAGGAACACAGATGCAGATAAAGCGGTGGCCGCATTTATAAATAAAACCACACATGACTGGGTTCAGAAGCATCCTGATGGTGGCGGAATAACTTCCATTTTTGACATCCTAGATTTAGATAAAGTGGTCGATCTTATACCCTCACAACCTTTGTCAAATTATGCCTTTAAAAATATGGGCGATCTTAAATTTGATAAAGTGATGGATTTCTGGGGGCTTAATCAAAAATCATTTTCAAACGGGGCCGCGTATGCAGATTTTGACAATGATGGCGATTTAGATCTGGTAGTGAATAACATCAACGAAAAAGCATTTATCTACAGAAATAATTCTGAAAAGAAAACCGGGTCAAATTTTCTGCGATTACACTTAACAAATAAAGAGAATAAAACCATTTTTGGCTCCAGAGTTTCAGTTTTTGTAAATAATGAAATTCAGATGCAGGAAACTACAAATGTTAGAGGAATCTACTCTACCAGTGAGTCGCTGGTTCATTTTGGCTTAGGTGATCAACTGATGGTGGATAGTTTAAAAGTTGTGTGGCCAGATCAAACTGAAACTTTACTCAAAAATGTAAAAGCAAATCAGCTTCTTGAGCTTGAAATGACT
>JBALXG010000058.1:0-10378 GCA_036961055.1 Leeuwenhoekiella sp.
AGAAACAATATCGAGATTTTCCCATTCTGGGTTTTCTTGACTATAACCCTGAAAAGATAATAATATACTGGTAAAAATTAAAAAACTAAACTTATGCATTGCTTAAAAATATGAGTGTACTAAATGGTTGTTTAAATGTAATAAATACGTTTAAATAAATCTTAAAATAGTACCTCAACATTCAATAAGCTGCAATAAAAGGCTTAAAATAATTCTATATGTGGAAATTTTTGTTGAATCTGTAGCTTTTTGGTTTCAAGATTTTGCAGGAATTTTTTATGCGCTTCAGAATTTGGATTGAAAGGTCGATGAGCTAAACCACGTTGAATTTCTTCTACTTTAGTCATTGTGGAGTGCGCTTCCGCGGAAATATGTGTGGCAGTAAAACGATCCCAGATATAATCTACTGCAAGCTGATTGGGATGCAACATATCGCGATCATAAAAGCGATAATCACGTAATTCATCCATCATGATCTCGTACGAAGGAAAGTAAAAAGTGTTTTCAGACTGTGCTAAAAATCGGTGTAAAGCGGTCAATAAATGGGCTTTACTAAGCTGATTTTGAACAAAACCATCTTTTATATGACGCACGGGAGAAACGGTAAAAACAACTGAAATATTGGGGTTTATAGCCCTAAAATCGGTTATAATCTGGTGTAAATTGGCTTGAATTTCTTCAACCGAAGCCAGTTCTTTATTAAACTGTTTCTGCGGAATTTTATGACAATTGGCTACCCAATTTCCGCTTTCGCGAAATTTATAACCCCAGGAAGTTCCCAGAGTAACAACGGCGTGCGTCGCTGTTTTTAGAAATTCTCTGGAATCTGTAACAGCAGTATTCAGATTATTTAAAACTTCATCTTTCACGGAAGCGCTTAACACAGAATGCGCATCGAGCGAAAGCCAGCGTTCATTATGATTAATTAAATCTTCTTCTGTAAAGGTTTTTTCAGCAACTACATAATCAAGAAATTTTGCAATTGCTGCAGGATGAAACAAAATCCCAAACGGATTTATAAGATGCTGAAATTTATAATAATCCAGTTTCGCACCTATGTTTTCTACGAAACAGGAACCAACTAGAAAAATACGCGAATTATAATCTATAGGAACTTGAGACGGCTCAATGGGTATGCGTGTCTGAAGTTCCATAGTTTAAATATTCGCTATTTGTAATTAATAATATTCCGTTCATCCACGTCATGCTGAACTTGTTTCAGCATCACATCAAACTAAGAAAATGAAGTTTGCAATTATATGTGTGACCCTGAAATAATCCCGAAAGCTTTCGGGACAGGGTCAAATTAAACTTCTATATTACTTCCTTTTTTTAGCTTAAAAAGCTTTCAGCTTTGGAGAGCGCTTCTGCGATCCCTTCGGGATTTTTACCTCCTGCGGTTGCAAAAAATGGCTGACCGCCGCCGCCGCCCTGAATGTATTTTCCAAGTTCGCGTACAATTGTTCCCGCGTTTAGATCTTTCGCCTGAGCGGTTTCTTTAGAAATATAGCAACTCAGCAACGCTTTTCCGCCCTCTCGGGAAGCCAACAATAAAAACAGGTTATCAACCTCTCCTCCTATCTGAAAAGCCAGATCTTTCATTCCACCGGCATCAAGATCGATCTCACGAGCAAGAAAATTAACGCCGTTTACTTCTTTGATTTCGGCTATAAGTTCGCCTTTAAGATTTTTAGTTTTTTCCTGCAATAGCGTTTCCAGTTGCTTTTTAAGTAAATTATTTTCTTCCTGGAGATTTTCTATTGCTTTTACCGGTTCTTGCGTATTATTAAGGAGATTTTTAATTGCATGCGTTTGATCATCCAGCTCTTCAAAATAATCCATCACAGCATCGCCGGTTATTGCTTCTATTCGACGAATTCCGGAAGCAACCGCACCTTCTGATCGTATTTTGAAATACCAAATTGCACTCGTATTTTTTACGTGCGTACCACCGCATAATTCCATTGATTTACCAAAACGGATTGTGCGCACAGCGTCACCATATTTTTCACCAAAAAGCGCAATTGCACCTTCGCCAATAGCTTGCTCATACGGAATACCGCGTTGCTCATCAAGGTCTAGTTGTTCCTGAATGCGAGCATTTACAAAGTTTTCTACTTCTTGTAATTCATCTGCTGTCACTTTAGCAAAATGCGAAAAGTCAAAGCGTAAATAACCGCTGTGCACCATAGAACCTTTTTGCTCTACATGATTACCCAAAATCTTACGCAATCCTTGATGCAAAAGGTGAGTTGCAGAATGATTAGCCGCGCTTCGAGCACGTTGCTTTTCATCAACTACGGCTGTAAATGTATCTTCAGGATTAGCCGGAAGATTTTTTGTAATATGAATTATAAGGTTGTTTTCTTTTTTAGTATCGATGATGTAAATCACATCACCATTTGGCATTTCCAGATATCCTTTGTCACCGGTTTGACCACCACCTTCGGGATAAAATGGAGTAAGATTAAAAACAAACTGATACAAATCTCCGTCTTTTTTACTCGTCACTTTTCGGTAACGCGTAATTTTTACCGAAGTTGTCAGGGTGTCATAACCTACAAATTCCTCTTCGACATCTGTTGAAAGAATCGTCCAGTCACCGGCTTCTACTTTTGTAGCGGCGCGTGATCTTTCTTTTTGCTTTTGTAATTCTGTCTGAAAACCTTTTTCGTCAAGCGTATATCCTTTTTCACTTAAAATTAAAGCAGTAAGATCTATCGGGAAGCCGTATGTGTCATATAATTCAAAAGCTTTGTTGCCTTCTACATGTTTATCTTTCGCCTCAGCGATTATATTGTCAAGCAAAATAAGCCCCTGATCTAATGTGCGAAGAAAGCTCATCTCCTCTTCCTTAATTACATTATAAATAAGGTTTTGCTGCTTTTTAAGTTCAGGAAAAGCTTTTCCCATTTCTTCACTCAGCACATTTACCAGTTTGTAGATAAACGGCTCCTGCGTATTAAGAAAAGTAAAACCGTAACGTATTGCGCGACGCAAAATTCTGCGTATTACATAACCGGCACCAGTATTGCTGGGCAACTGCCCGTCTGCAATAGAAAATGCAACTGCACGCACGTGATCTGCAATAACACGTATGGCAATATCTGTTTCTGTACTGCTGCCATATTTTGATTTTGTAATGGTTTCTATCTCGCGAATAAGCGGAGTGAACACATCAGTATCATAGTTGGAGGTCTTCCCCTGCAAAACCATACACAGGCGTTCAAAACCCATCCCGGTATCAATATGTTTTTGTGGCAATGGCTCAAGATCACCATTTGCTTTGCGATTGTATTGCACAAAAACGAGATTCCATATTTCAACAACCTGTGGGTGATCTGCATTTACTAATGCTGCTCCCGGTATTTGCGCTTTTTCAGCATCAGAGCGCAGATCTACATGAATTTCAGAGCAGGGTCCGCATGGTCCCTGATCTCCCATTTCCCAGAAATTATCTTTTTTATTTCCGTTAAGGATGCGATCTTCAGAAATATATTGTTTCCAGAAATCAAAAGCTTCTGTATCTCTGTCAAGACCTTCACTCGAGTCACCTTCAAAAACGGTGACATATAATTTGCTTTTATCTATGCCAAAAGTTTCTGTAAGCAGTTCCCACGCCCATTTAATGGCTTCTTCTTTAAAATAATCGCCAAAACTCCAGTTGCCCAGCATCTCAAACATTGTGTGATGATACGTGTCTTTACCTACCTCTTCAAGATCGTTATGTTTTCCACTTACCCTAAGACACTTTTGTGTGTCAGTGACACGCGTATTTTTAGGAATGCTGTTACCTAAGAAAAATTCCTTAAATTGGTTCATTCCTGCATTAGTAAACATAAGCGTTGGGTCATTTTTAATAACCATTGGCGCAGAGGGAACGATGGCATGTTTTTTGGACTGAAAGAATTCTAAAAACTTGGCGCGTATTTCCTGGGATTTCATGTACGGATTTTGATCTGAGTTATGCCTAAATTATTACTAAGGCAAACTATTTTTTATATTTGTTCGTTTTCCCTTTTTAGTAGTGGCTCAAGGCCAAAAACGATAACGCAAAAATAGCATATTTTTAACTTATGGCTAAGGTTAAATATTATTACGATAGTGAGACTCTTTCTTATCGCAAGATTGAGAAAAAAAAGAGGCGTAAGATTGGCATTGCCTTGGTTTCTGTCGTGGGAGCATTTCTGGCAGGGTTTATTTTGTTGTTAATTTACCTCAACATTCCTAATCTGGAGACACCTCGTGAAAAAGCTTTACAGCGCGAGTTGCAAAACTCACAGGTGCAATATGATGTCCTTAATAAGAAGATGGATCAGATAGAAACAGTTCTTTCTGAAGTTGAAGAGCGCGACAACAGTATTTATCGTTTGTATTTTGAAGCTAACCCAATTCCCGAAGAACAGCGCAAAGCAGGTTTTGGTGGTATAAATCGTTATAAAGATCTTGAGGGTTACGATAATTCTAAAATGATTATTGAGACTAACCGAAGACTTGATATCCTTACAAAACAAATTGTGGTGCAAAGCAAATCTCTTGACGAGATCGCAATTCTAGCCGAAGAAAAAGAGAAATTACTTGCCGCGATTCCTGCAATACAGCCAGTTGCAAATAAAGATTTAACCAGAATCGCTTCCGGTTACGGTTTACGTAGTGACCCTTTTACTAAAGAACGCAAAATGCACTGGGGAATGGATTTTACCGCTCCGCGGGGAACTCCGGTTTACGCCACCGGCGATGGTAAAATTATACGTGCAGACAATCAATCTACCGGTTATGGCAATCATATACGTATAGATCACGGTTATGGCTATGTGAGCCTTTATGCGCATCTTTACAAATATAATGTGCGCGTAGGGCAAAAAGTAAAACGCGGCGATCTTATAGGTTTTGTAGGAAGTACTGGTAGGTCTGAAGGACCGCATGTGCATTACGAAGTTTTTAAAGATGATGAGCGCATAAACCCAATAAATTTTTATTACGGAAACCTTTCTCCAGCAGAGTTTGATATTATTCTAAAACGCGCTCAAATGGAAAACCAATCTCTGGATTAATGCACGTAGACCTTCCTGAAAAATTATACTACAGCATAGGCGAAGTTGCAAAAGCCTTTGATGTAAATACTTCTTTAATACGTTTCTGGGAAAAAGAATTTGATGCGCTTAAACCTAAGAAAAATGCTAAAGGAAACCGTAAGTTTACACCTGAAGATATACAAAATCTTGAGCTTATTTTTCACCTTGTAAAAGAGCGTGGTTTTACTCTGGAAGGAGCAAAAACACATTTAAAGGAAAATAAACGTAACATTTTAGAAAAATTTCAACTAATACGTAAACTGGAGACCATAAAAGCCCAGTTAAATGATTTAAAAGATCAACTCTAATTATCAATCAACTATTATCAAAAATGAAAAAATTTATAATTCCCATAATCATTATCGTAGCCCTAATATTTATAATAGGGAGCTGGTTTGCTGGTTTAAACAATACCATGGTAACGCTTGATGAAAAAGCTACCGCTCAATGGGGTAATGTAGAAAGTTCTTATCAAAGAAGATCAGACCTGATACCTAATATTGTTAATACAGCAAAAGGATATGCACAATTTGAGCAGGAAACTTTAACTCAGGTTATTGAAGCTCGCGCAAAAGCAACTTCAGTAACTGTAGATCCTCAAAATATCACACCAGATCAACTGGCTCAATTTCAACAGGCTCAAAGCGGAGTTTCATCTGCTTTATCTCGTTTATTAGTGACTGTTGAGCGTTATCCTGAACTTAAGGCTAATGAAAACTTTAAAGAATTAATTAACGAACTTGAGCGCACTGAAAACCGCATCAATGTTGAGCGTAACCGTTTTAATGGTGAAGTTCAGGAGTATAATACATACATCAAGAAATTCCCAAATTCTATGGTTGCCGGTTTCTTAGATTTTGACGAAAAAGGATATTTTAAAGCCGACGAAGGAGCACAAAATGCCCCAAAAGTTGACTTTAATATTGGAAACAAAGAAGGATAATGGGTGCTGTTGTAGAAGATTTCCTGAGCTCTGAAGAAGAGAAAGAGATAGTAGAAGCCATACGTCAGGCTGAGCTAAGAACCTCTGGAGAAATACGTGTGCATCTTGAACGCTCTAGCAAAGTAGATCCCTTTAAACGTGCCACTAAGCTTTTTCACGAACTGAAAATGGATAACACTAAAGCCGAAAACGGGGTGCTATTCTATGTAGCCGTAGATGATAAAAAACTTGCGATTTGCGGTGATCGTGGTATTAACAATGTAGTCCCACCAAATTTCTGGGAAACTACTCGTGATCTTATTCTTTCACATTTTAAGAAAAATAACTTTAAACAAGGATTAGTAGAAGGTATCTTCTCTGCTGGTGAGCAACTGCACAAGTTTTTCCCCTGGGATGAAGATGACCGCAACGAACTCTCTGATGAAATCTCTGTATCTTGATCAAAAACCTCCCTTTTAAGGCCAATTACCTCCTATTTACAGCTCTTTTCTTTTGCCTTATAGCAAAAGGATGGGCTCAATATGATATTCCAGCTAAGCCTGGTTTACAAACCAGCGTTTATGATTATGCAAACTTATTAGACGCTTCTCAAAAAACCGCGTTAGAGAATAAACTGGTGCAATATAGCGACACAACCTCAACACAAATTGTTGTCGTTATAATAGAATCAACTAAAGGTGAAGACATAAGTTTGTTAGGTGCAAAATGGGGTCAAAAATGGGGAATAGGTCAGGAAAAAGAAGATAACGGCATTCTTATAATGCTCGCTACACAAGACCGTAAAGTAGATATTAATACTGGTTATGGCATAGAAACTATAATCACAGATCGTGATGCAGAACAGATCATAAACCGCATTATGATCCCACAATTTAAACAGGGAGATTTTTATGAAGGCCTAAGTCAGGGTGCAGATGCCGTTTTCCAGATGTTGCAGGGAGAATACAAAGGCCAACGTGTGCAAAACAATGACAATGGCTTTAGCATTCGCAGTTTTATTCCTCTAATTTTTATAATAATTATTTTTATCGTCTTAATAGGCCGTGGTAAAGGTGGTGGACGCAATGGCGGACGCAGAAGTGGTGGCAGCACTTTACTTGATGCTATAATACTAAGCAGTCTGGGACGTGGTGGCTTTGGTGGTGGATCATCAGGCGGTGGCGGCTTTGGCGGTGGCGGAGGCTTCGGTGGTGGTTTTGGCGGCGGCGGCTTTGGTGGTGGTGGTGCTTCAGGAGGCTGGTAAAGCTTTCGCGAAAGCTACAATGATTATATCTCTTATTTAAAATTCCTCTGACCAGCATATATGTCCTGACTTAAATCTATAATTTCAGGCATTTTTATTTAGATAAATTATTGGGTTAAAGCTGCTAAAATCAGCCTTTTTTAAGGCAATTATCGCCACCGTAGTAAAAAATAATTAAAGGCAGAAAATAAAATCTGTAAAATAGCAGAAGTTCCTGAGCCAGAATTTACAATAATCACATCAAAATTAAGGCCCCAAAACCCCAATTACATTAAGAATTAAATAAAAGGTTAAACTTATTTACTACTTATTAAAGTAGATTCACTCTTCTTACGCAAAGTCCCTTTGATCGCAAGAAGCAAACCTATTGCACTCAAAATACCTCCGGCAAAACCAGCCAAATCATTATCTAAATAATAACCAAGAAATAATCCAGCAGCTACAAGCGCTATGCCTAAGATTCTGTTTTTAATCATCTCATTCAATTTTATATAAGTTTTCTACTAATTGCCTCACCAATCTTTTTTAACTCGGCAATTTCTTCTTCAGTAAAGTCATAAGGAACAGGTTTTGCAATACCAAAAACACCGTATAATTTTTCATCAAGCATAATAGGTACCGCAATAGAGCCTTCAACTTTTGTTTCTTTAGCAGCAGGGCGTGCCACACCAGAATCGTCAGTTTGTAAATTACACATTTCTACAGGTTCGCGACGTTCTGCAGCGATACCGGCCATGCCTTTACCTATAGGAATAGTTGTCAATTTTGGAATTAAAAATTCTGGAATTCCTTTATGAGCCTGCACTTGTAACAAATTTGTTTCTTTATCAAGAAAATGAATGGTGCCGGTACTGCATTCAAAGGCTGTAATAATTTCTTCCAGTAGTTTTTGCCAGTTTACTTTCGCGTCTTTAAGTGCTTTATAAACTGGTTCTAATGCAATGTTAGGAGCTTTATTCATGATATATTCTATTAATTTGAGTCTACTTCAAAATTAGCTTAATTAAGCTATAAATTAAACTTCTATCGTAAAAAAACCCACGCTTTTAATGCTGTTAATCAAACCAGTTATTCTCTTCTATTTCTCCTTTTTTACCTAAACTATTAAACTTGTAGCTAAAATTAAGCATAAAATATTGTTGAAGCACTGTACTTTGAATATCCTGAATGTAATCCTGCGTTGCCTCACGGCGCGCATTTGTATTCTGGTTAAGCAGGTCATAAACTTTAAAAGTTATTAATCCTTTATCGCTGAGTACAGAATATGCCAGCGAACTATTCCAAAAAACAGAGCTCTTTTGAAAACCTGCTGCAACATTAGAATTATAGATATAACGTAAGTCATTATTCCACTCAAGGCGACGAGGATATGTAGTAGTTGTCCTTAAGCGCAGCTCATGACGCAAAAAATCCCGATTATCAAAAAGATCGAGATTATAACTATTTCTGGAAATTTCAACCCTATATTCTGGTCTTATTTCAAGAAGCTTTTTCCATATAAAACGCAATCCTAAACTTGGACTATAAGCAACAGTCTTACTTGCATATTGTACATTATTATTAAAATTTACCCTGCGCTGAGAATTTATACCTATACCTATATCGTATTTAAGTGTACGCAAAGTATCCAGAGTTAGATTTTTACTATAACTGGCACGACTGTAAATGTTATAATCACCGCTCACATTTGCATAAGTTGTATTACGCACAAAACTATTTTCATCTATAATTGAACGAGCTACTACTTTATCATTTGATAAATATACGTTCAGGTAACTATTAAAGCCTGTACGCGACTGGTAATCATAATTGTTAATCCCCATATAAAGAGAGTGTGTATTCTCTGGACTTAAATCAGGATTTCCCTGAATAGTATTTAATGGGTCTGAAACGTCTATAAATGGTGATAGCTGTCGCACACCAGGGGCGTTGTTTCTTAAGCTATATCCAGAATACGCACTCCATTTCTCGCTAAACTTGTGCCATAGATTTGCTTGTAATTCTAAAGCATTAAAGTCATTTTCAAAATCAATATCGCGCAGTGCATCATCACTCTTAAGTGTGCGCATTACATAACCAGCGGCTACACGAATGTTTGAATTATCGCTTCGGAAATTAAATCCTAATTCTGGTCTTGAACTTCGGTTTTTACTGGTAAAATCTGTGCTTTGCGCAAGATTAAAGTCTGAGTAATTATCTAAAGTTTCATTAAAATCAAACGTGCTCTGCTTGTCTTTACTCTTTTCATTAGAAAAGCGATAATTCAGGTTTAAGAAAAACTTTTTTGCAACAACAGGAATACTCCATTCACCCCCTAAATTATAGTTTGTAATCGCCTGCTTGCCATCGATAAACTGATCACGAATGACAGACTCAGGTTCATCGCCAAAAATTTCGGTTGTAGAATAAAGGTATGAATCTGTAGTATTATCATTGATATTACTATTAAGATCAAGTCTGAAAAATCCACCATTTGCACCATATTTTCGGGTAGCTGTAAGTTGGTTTTCAAAATTCCTCCCGTTGCGTAAAGTATTACTAGAATTAGCAGAACGGTTTGTTAATTCCTGATCCTGATTACGGGTCTCTTCTGTGCGATCGTAATGACTGTTACCTTCTGTGTAATTAAATTGTGGCTTGAATTCTATAAAAATGGTTGAATCTCTTTTTTTCTCAACACGGGCGTTTATAGCATGGTTATCATTATTATTTACAGATGTAGAACTTGAACTGGAGTAGTAGCGATTATTTGGTAATATATTTTCGCGATCAATTAATTGCTCTTCAAAAGAATTAGAAGCAGAATAAAAATAATCTGCGCTGGCTTCGGTATTTTCGCTCCAATTATCAGCATAATTAAAACCGCCTGTTCGTGAATTTGTGATACCCTGACTTCCACCAAAACTTCTGCCATTTATATTGAAAGATCCATTATCGCTAACACTGAGATATCTGGCGTTGCCAAACATTTTTTCTATTTCGCCAAAGCTAAAACCGGGAGAATTTATGTTATTACCTCCCAAAAGAGCGCTTAAACGCAGGTCATTATCAAAATAATTAACCAGTCCCGCATATTCAAACCTATCGTCTGTGCCGCCACCTGCGGCAACACGACCA
>JBALXG010000590.1:0-2001 GCA_036961055.1 Leeuwenhoekiella sp.
TTACTTGGAAGAGCACGCGCAAAGATTGGAATGTTTGAAGGAAATCTGGAAGAGGGAGAACTAGAAATTGGTCAGGTTTCCGGGTTGATACATGAGATAAAACCTGCTGCTGAAATTGTTAAAGAAATCATCTCAGATTTTGAAGCAGCGAAGAAAAAAGCACAGCAACTTTAGTTTTATTTTTTCTTATTATTTCTTTGTACAAAATAGGCGAATATCCCAACAAGCGGAAGAAGCGCAATTATTATAGTCCATATAAATCGCGTGCCTTTGCTGTTTTTGTCTTTCCAGATAAAAACTATAGTTACTGCAGCGGCAAGATAAATTGCAATTACAAAAAGCGGAATATAACCATCAAGCTTATTAAAAATTTGATTTATCAAAGTTGTTATGTCCTTGTTTTTTCGATTTTATGAGAGACCTGTCTGGCCTCTAATTTTAATTGCTCACTTTTTTCAGGATCAGAATCCTTTAATTTTTCAGCTTCAGCTTTAAGGCTTTCATATTTTTTAAGAAGTTTTTTTACTTCAGAATCTGGTGCAGAATTTATCATGGTTTTTCTTTTTAAAGATAAGTACTCAGATAGAATATAGATCTCAAATTAATATTCTTTTAGGATTCTCATAGGGTGGTATATAAGAAGTCTCTTCTAAAATCACCTGTAATTTGTCACCAAAATTGAATTCATTGTGATCTGACGAAGGTTAAAGTGTCAAATTAAAAATAATTCTTTTGAACCTAATGGCTCTTTTGTATTTCCTTTTAAAAGGAGATAAGCTTATTTTTGTAGTAAATTAAGATTATTATGATTAAAGCTAGAGCCTGGTTATCTGCAATGCGTCTGCGCACCTTACCATTGTCTATTTCAGGAATTATCACCGGTAGTGCTATGGCTTATAATTACGGAGCTTTTAAATGGAGTATTTGCATTCTTGCATTGCTTACCACATTGGGTTTTCAAATTGTATCAAATTTTGCTAACGATTATGGCGATGGTATTAAAGGAACAGATAATGATGAGCGTATTGGCCCTGCACGAGCTATGCAAAGCGGTTTACTAAGTGAAAAAGAACTTAGAAACGGAATCATTTTTACGGCGATTTTGACGATTTTGATCAGTTTAGGGCTGATTTATAATGCTTTTGGTCAAGAAAATTTTACGCTTTCAATTGTATTTTTTCTGCTGGGAGTGTCTGCAGTATTTGCAGCTGTAAAGTATACGATAGGCGATAGCGCTTACGGCTACAAAGGTTTGGGAGATGTATTTGTTTTTTTATTCTTTGGGGTTGTTGCCGTTGTAGGATCTTATTTTTTATATACCAGAGAAATATTTTTTAAAGTTTTTTTGCCCGCAATTACTATAGGATTATTAAGTGTTGCCGTACTCAACCTTAATAATATGCGTGATCGTATTACTGATGGTAAAGTAAATAAAAACACATTAGCCGTAATTTTGGGAGAGAAAGGTTCAAAAATGTATCATGCTTTTCTAATAAGTTTATCTTTCGCGGCTGCACTGTTTTATTTTGTAATTACAGATTTATGGCAGTGGTCTGGTATTTCTCTTCTGGTTTTCATTCCTCTTTTTATTCATTTAAAGAGAGTTTTTAACTATGATTCTCCTGCGTTACTAGATCCTGAATTAAAAGTTGTGGCACTTTTAACTTTCGCTTTTTCAATACTTTTCACCACAGGAATGTTATTTTAATGTATTTAGGCGATAATTTTATGCTTTTTATCGATTTTTATTGGTTTTAGGGAAGTTTTTTTTCAATTGTTTTTCTCCACTTACATTTGCAGTGTAATCATCTTGATCGTGGTTACAATTTTCACAAAGTTTATAGATTGGTTGGTTAAAGCCCGGGCTGGTTACCTGGGCTTTTTTTATTTAACGAAAGCTTAGTATCTTCAGCTAAAAAGAACTTTAGTGTTTTTGTAATTTTCAATGCAAAAATTGAAAACAAACACTATGAAAATTACATTTTACGGCCAAAACTCTTT
>JBALXG010000591.1:0-1999 GCA_036961055.1 Leeuwenhoekiella sp.
TCTTAACTTATGTACCTGCAAATAATGGAAATTACGCATTGAGCGAGAGTGATAGAATTCAATTTGATTTTTATTATTAATTATAGTCTGAGATCAAATAAACCATGATTAAAAATATAACTATTCTATTTCTGCTATTCCTTATAAATTGGAATATTCCGGTTTATAGTCAGACGGTGCCTCAAGAAGATCAACTCATTGCCTATTATCCTTTTTATGGTAATGCTGATGACAGTAGCGGTAACAGCTATAACGGTGTTATTTCAGGAAATCCGGTTTTAACAGCAGACAGATTTGGTAACGACGATTCAGCTTATAGTTTTGATGGCGATGGCGACTGGATTTATTTTGGTGACGCGATGCTTTCGCAATTTGTAAATAATACTGATGATTTTACAATTAGTCTTTGGGCTAAATCTGCATCTACGGCTACTCAGGATCTCATTAGTTTTGGCGAAATGGTGAGTTGTGGGGGAGGACGTTACGGCGCCATCGCCAGACTAGGTAGCAATATTCAGTTTAATAGTTGTAATGCCGGTTTTAATAGTGCTTCAGGAGGTGCAAACAGTTATGACGTTTGGCATCAATATATTTTTGTGTGGAATAAGGTTACAGGTCGAAAAGTTTATAAAGATGGTGTACAAATAGGTGCTAATACAGAAACCGGAACATTTAGAATTATAAACTCAGGCTTAGCATTAGGGCGGGGATTTATGGACTGGCCTTTAGGGACGCTTTTTAATGGTGCGGCAGATGAATTAAGATTATGGAAAACCTCACTTACCGCTACAGAAATTTCAGATCTATATAGTTATGAAAACGACTCGGCAAATACATTTGTTCCTGTACCGGCACCAATAGTTAAGATAAAAACAATCAATAAAAATGGCCAACTATCACTTGCGACTAATGAACAAGTTAATAAAAATGGAGCCATAGGATCTGGCAAGGGTTTATCTGTTAATGGAGGTGATATTTTATATGATTTAGACGGTTTAACCCAAGAGACAGCAGGTGTAAGTGCACATCAAATAAAACAGGATTTTTCATCAGCTCCAGACGGTGTGTACTGGATTAGTAATAGTAAAATAAACGATGGAATTCCTTTTCAGGTTTACGCAGATATGACCACAGATGGCGGTGGCTGGATGTTACTCAATGTGGGTGCCGGCAACAGCGCCGCTCCAGAAGTAAATACGGTAACTTCTCCAGATGTTTTAGGCTATTTACCCAGAGCTACTGTAATAGAATTAGCTAAACTTTCTAAAGATGTACAATTACGTGCCGGGGCTTCGTCTGCATCGTACGCAAATAAAACCACATCGACTTCGCCATTGGCTATAGGAGCATTACAAAGTGATGCGACTGATGTGAATGGCGCTGCAACATGGGCAAATGGAGCTTCTTCTACATTTGTTGTAAACTCAGGTTCATGGCTTTGGGCATATTGCTGCCCCGGTGCAGCAGTGGGTTGGCCAAAAATGTACCACTCAAGTAATTATGCCGGTGGCGTACATTGGTTTGCAGATTTGGGCTTTGGCAGATCATATAATAATGCAGATGCCTGGTTTTCTACCTGGATCAGGTAAAAATTATGCTGAAAAACCGCTTAAAACAGGCGATTTTCAATACTTTTGAGCCGATTTTTAACAAGTTTTTATTGCCAAAATAAGCTGAAACATAAAAATAGGAGGGAAGTATACTTTCTAAAATTTAGCTTTAACGCTCTGGATTTTATTAATTCAGTTTATATTAAATTATGGCACAATCATTGCATTTAGTTAAGTAATTATAAATTTAATACAATACAATGAGTAAAGGAACAGTAAAATTTTTCAATGAAACTAAAGGATTTGGATTTATCACTGAAGAAGGAGTTGAAAAAGATCACTTTGTACACATTTCAGGTTTAATAGACGAAATTCGCGAAGGCGACGAAGTTGAATTTGATCTGGCAGAAGGTAACAAAGGCATGAACGCGGTAAACGTAAAAGTTATC
>JBALXG010000592.1:0-1995 GCA_036961055.1 Leeuwenhoekiella sp.
GTTATAAGCGTAATTACATTTAATCTAAATGAATATGCCAAATAAAATGAGAAAAACTTGTCTATTAAATACAAAAAAAAAGCCCTGGCGTGAGGGGAGAGCGCCAGGGCAATAAACAGAATTTGGGGGAAATGTATTTTAACTATGCAGCAGCAATGGGTTCTAGTAAGCTCGTAAGTCCTGCTAAGCCAAATGCATATTGTATTTTTTTATTATCACAACCTACAAGTACGATTTGCTTGTTTTTTAGTTTTGCCTGCTCTATTAATAAATAGATCATAAAAGCTCCGGAAACATCTATATCATCTATTGAATTGAGATTCATAATTAGATAGTTTGTTCTGTCAAGAGCTAATTCAATTTTAAGCTGAGTCTCTGTAACATTGTAACTATTTAATATTCCTTCTATTTCCAGAACATAATTATTAAGTTGTCTAAGAGGCATATCGCTGTCTGTTTTAGCTGTAATTCTTATACAAATATGATCAGAATTTTAAAAATGATAGATTCATTTTCGGCTGTAGGGCATTTCATGCAGATAAACCGTTGTTTAATGACTTTTATCTATACTAAACCTCCTGAATGTCACATTTAACAATTTAAAAATTTATAATTGTAGTAATTACTTAAGTAATTGGTGATCTGGATAATCTTTTTTGCAGCCAACTTCTAAAATTAAAAAACCCTGCACCTTAGAGGGATACAGGGGTTATTAAGATTCGGGGGTAAGTAGTAAACGATTTGGGGTGAAAGCGTGTACGTATTGTTTTTATTTCTATTACAAAGATGAAGGTTATTTAAGAGCTCAGTCCTCGTATTTAGTTGAATGGAAGTTTGCTGTAGACGAGTGGTTATTTTTAACCTGTAAAATTGATTTTCACCTGTTTTCACCTGGTTTTTGCTTGTTTAAAGCCGATTTTTTAGAGGATTAAAAAACCCTGCACCTTAGGGGGATGCAGGGTAATTAAGATTTGGGGATAAGTAGTAAACGATTTGGGGTGAAAGCGCGTACGTGTTGTTTTTATTTCTGTTACAAAGATGAAGGTTATTTAATGGCTGAGTCCTCGAATTTAGTTGAATGGAAGTTTGCTTTAGACCAATGGTTATTTTCTGTCTTTGAAGTGATTTTACGAGATCTAAAGTCGATTTTTCGCAATAAAAAACCCTTACGTTTTAGGCTAACGTAAGGGTTCAAATAAATGGTCAGAGTGAGGCTGCCCTTTTGACTGATTTCAGATATTCAGTTAAATAATTCTATAAAAGATTAAGACGCTCCATTAATTCTGTTCTTTTAGAGCGGCTTACAGGTATAATATCGCGATCTATAAGCACACTATTGTCTTCTATATCTACAATCTTGCTCGTGTTTATGACGTAGGAGCGATGCACTTTTAAAAACAAATCATTAGGTAGTTTGTCTTCTATTTTCTTTAAAGTAGAGTGAACAGTATAATTTTTAGTTTCTGTCTTTATCAATATATAATCGCCTTTTGCCTCAACGATTTTTATGCCTGCCATGGCGATTTTTATAAGTCTGCGGTCGATATTTACATACAGATCCTGCACATTCTCTGTAGCTTCTTTATCTTCTGTAGCTTTAGATGTTTGTTTAAAAGCAAGTGCTTTTTTCACCGCTTTGTCAAAACGTTCCTGAGTAATGGGTTTTACCAGATAATCTACGATGCAATCATACTCAAAGGCTTCTATTGCAAAATTCTTGTCTGAAGTGCTTAGAACAATTTTTGGCGGATTCTTAATGGTTTGTATAAAGTCAAAACCCGTAAAATCTGGCATATGAATATCGAGAAAAACAAGGTCTACCTCGTTTTGATTGAGATATTTTATAGCGCTTAAAGCGTTAGAAAAGGTTTCATCTACAGTAACATCAGGGTTTTTTGAAGCTAATTGTTCAATTATGGCTCTTGCCATCTCTTCGTCATCAACAATAATGCAATTCATACTTTATATTTTAAATGTATTTATGTAATCTACCAT
>JBALXG010000593.1:0-1983 GCA_036961055.1 Leeuwenhoekiella sp.
TTGTTTTGAAAAAACAGATGAATATGATGCGGCAACAGCATTAAACGCCCTTAACCATAACAATACTGCTTACAACAAATGGTTTTATAATAAGGTAGTCGATTCGGCATCT
This sequence comes from Leeuwenhoekiella sp., assembly GCA_036961055.1. Classification (GTDB taxonomy): domain Bacteria; phylum Bacteroidota; class Bacteroidia; order Flavobacteriales; family Flavobacteriaceae; genus Leeuwenhoekiella. The sequence continues at coordinate 113 of JBALXG010000593.1, forward strand.
TTTTCTCAAAATCCCGGTCTATTTATAAGTTACGCAATAAGCAAACTTCCATTTGTAATTTTCTTCTACCTGCCTGTATTTGCATTGTTTATTTGGCTTGCATATATGCGTCATAAACTTAAGTATATGGAGCATCTTGTATTTGCTTTTCATGTACAAACGATATTTTTTATTTTATTTTCAATAGCGATCTTAATAGCATATTTCACAGACAGCACATTGATTTTAAATCTTACATGTTTTATTTTTCTGGGTTACATGTATAAATCAATGCGAAGATTTTATGGTCAGGGTCGTTTCAAAACTGCAATTAAATTTGTGTTTTTAAACATTATATTTCTTACTTTAGCAGGAATAGCTACAGTTTTTGCAACGTTTTTTGCATTTCTAATCTATTGATATGGTGCAACAGGTCACACAAGGAATTAAAATTTCTGTCGAAACTTCTTTTGAAGGCACATTTTATAAAAATTATAAAATGCATTATGCTTTTGGATATCAGGTGACCATAGAAAATCATAGCAAAGACTCCGTACAGCTCACATCTCGCCACTGGAAAATTCATGATGCCCTCAACAGAACAGAGATTGTTGATGGTGAGGGAGTAATAGGCAAAAAACCTGTTTTAAAACCCGGTGAAACGCATACCTATAATTCCGGCTGTCTTCTCACCTCTCCTTTTGGTGCCATGATAGGCCACTACAATATGATAAATTTCACTTCTACAAGCAGATTTCTGGTTACAATACCGCCGTTTAAATTAAGTGCTCCCTTTGCTCAGAATTAAATTCTCTCTAAAAAAAGACCTTCTTCATAAATAGACACAATTTCAAGGTTAATTACATCTGAAATTTAAATTCCTTAAAAATGAGGAATCTGTAACTGCCGCCTTCAAGTCTAAATTTGTAACTTGCTTGCTTATTTTTTCAAATCAAATTAAACAAAGAATTGAACTATGGGAAAAGGATTTTTTGAAGTACCCATTGCTGTTAATGAGCCTGTAAAATCATATGCTCCGGGAACTCCTGAGCGTGATGAAGTGCTTAGTATGTATAAAGAAATGTACAACAGCAAAGTAGAAGTACCTCTATATATAAATGGAAAAGAAATAACTACAGGTAACACCCGTACAATGTCTCCCCCACATGAGCATAAACATGTACTAGGAGAATATCACCTGGCCGAAAAATCACATATTGAAGAAGCTATAGAAACCGCACTTGAAGCACGCAAAACATGGTCAAAAATTCCATGGGAACAGCGTGCTGCTGTATTTTTACGAGCAGCAGAATTGATACAAGGTCCTTACCGGGCAAAAATCAATGCAGCTACCATGCTTGCGCAATCTAAAAATATTTATCAGGCAGAGATTGATGCTGCTTGTGAACTCATAGACTTTTTGCGATATAATGTGCAATACATGACTGAAATCTATGCAGACCAACCAGAATCAAGCTCTGCAGCATGGAATCGTGTAGAATACAGACCACTTGAAGGTTTTGTCTACGCTGTTACACCTTTTAACTTTACCGCAATAGCAGGAAACTTACCAGCTTCAGCAGCTCTTATGGGTAATGTAGTGGTTTGGAAACCTAGTGATAGTCAGGTTTATTCTGCTAAAGTAATAATGGATGTATTTAGAGAAGCAGGCGTTCCGGCAGGTGTTATTAATGTCGTAATGGGAGATCCTGAAATGATTACTGAAACGATTTTGGCAAGTCCAGATTTCACAGGAATTCATTTTACCGGTTCAACACATGTATTTAAAGATATCTGGTCAAAAATAGGAACTAATATTCATAATTATAAAACCTATCCGCGTATTGTAGGTGAAACCGGTGGTAAAGACTTTATAATCGCGCATCCCTCTG
>JBALXG010000594.1:0-1982 GCA_036961055.1 Leeuwenhoekiella sp.
CGGTGCCTTTAATAAAATAGTAAGTTCACTCGTTGCAGATGTTTTTATGCCTATAATAGGATTACTATTAGGAGGTCAAAATGTAAATAATCTTTTTTTCTCCCTTGATGGAGGAGAATATGAAACGGTAGAAGCTGCAAAAGAAGCGGGTGGAGCAATATTAACTTATGGTAATTTTTTACAGGCGGTAATTGACTTTATAATTATAGGCTTTGTAATTTACTGGTTGCTTAAAGGTTACGAAAAAACTAAGCAAAAAGAAGAAGCTGCCGCTCCTGCTGCTCCTAAAGGACCAAGCACAGAAGAATTGCTTATTGAGATTCGTGATGAACTTAAAAAAAATAACCGTATTGACCCGTTGGGTTAACCGCTGCACTGCAAATTGATATTAATTAAACCACGCCAATGGCGTGGTTCTTTTTTATTTATATTGAAGATGTCGTAAAAATAATATATCAATTAGACCTATTTTTATTGAATTAATGAGGTCTATTTTTCAGGGAGTTACTACTTTTGAACTCTTTTTCAAGATCATAAAATTTATAATATGAAAGTAGCCGTTGTAGGCGCTACCGGAATGGTAGGCCAGGTAATGTTGAAGGTTCTTGCAGAACGCAATTTTCCAATTACAGAATTAATTCCTGTAGCTTCAGAGAGATCTGTAGGTAAAACAGTAATATATAAAGATAAGGAGTACACCATTTTCTCTATGGAAGATGCTATTGCTGCTAAACCAGATATTGCGATTTTCTCAGCAGGTGGTGACACTTCGTTAGAATTTGCTCCCAGATTTGCAGAGGTTGGTACAACTGTGGTAGATAATTCTTCAGCATGGAGAATGGATGCTACTAAAAAACTTATTGTACCAGAGATTAATGCAGGAGAATTAGAAGACACAGATAAGATCATAGCAAACCCTAACTGCTCTACCATACAAATGGTTTTAGCTTTAGCTCCACTGCATAAAAAATACAGGATTAAAAGACTCGTTATTTCAACATATCAATCTATTACAGGTACAGGTGTAAAAGCTGTGCGCCAGTTAGAGAATGAATACGTAGGTGAAAAAGGAGAGATGGCGTACCCATATCCTATTCACCGTAATGCAATTCCTGCTTGTGACGTTTTTACTGAAAATGGCTACACTAAGGAAGAAATGAAACTTGTTAATGAGACTCAAAAAATACTAGGTGATAAAACTATCGCCGTTACCGCAACTGCTGTACGTATTCCGGTTGTAGGAGGTCACAGTGAGGCGATAAATGTAGAGTTTCATGAAGATTTTGATATTGCGGAAGTTCGCAGTCTTCTACAGAATTCAGACGGAGTTACATTACAGGACAACCCAGATACAAATACGTACCCAATGCCTATTTATGCAGAAGGTAAAAATGATGTATTCGTAGGTCGTTTACGTCGTGATTATTCACAACCCAACACTTTAAATATGTGGGTTGTTGCAGATAACTTAAGAAAAGGAGCTGCAACAAATGCTGTGCAAATCGCAGAATATTTAATGTCGAAAGAGTTAGTATAGTTTTCTGCTCTTAACGAAAAGTTAAAACCTCTTAAGCCTTGTGTTTAGGAGGTTTTTTTTAGGGTATATTTGAAGATAAAGTCTTATCCCAATGAAAAACATACTCATAATTAGCTTAATAACCTCTTCTGTGGTTTTGTCGCAGAATACTTCAACTAAACAAATAAACAGAAGTTTGAAATACCCCGAAACTAAAAAAGTAGATACAGTAGATAATTATTTTGGCACAGAGGTTAAAGATCCGTATCGCTGGCTTGAGGATGACCGTAGTCCTGATACTGAAGCCTGGGTAAAGGAAGAAAACAAAGTCACCTTTGGCTATCTTGACAAAATCCCTTATCGTGAAGAAATAAAGAAGCGGCTTGAAGATATTTGGAATTATGAGAAAATAGGCGCTCCTTCTAAAGAAGGCGATTACACTTATTTTTCTAAAAATAACGGCTTG
>JBALXG010000595.1:0-1978 GCA_036961055.1 Leeuwenhoekiella sp.
TAATCACCTCTTACAAGATCAAGAGTTCCCATACGCAACACTGTATTTTGTGTAAACCCGCTCATATACATACGCATAAATCGTATAGATCTGAAATCTGAAATTCCACCTACAGCATTCGTGGGTTGATTAATAGGTATTTTAAATTGCAACCATCTCACAGGTATGGTGGTACCATTTTGCAATTGGTAATTATTATCTTCCCTTACATCAATAACATACTCATTATCAATATTGAGGGTTTGCGGAGTTATATTTAATTTATATTCAAAATAACTATCAACGGTATTCATGGTATTATCCCGGTTGATATCTTCAACATCGGGCAAAGTGGTAGAGCCACGATTTGTTTGTGTAACATTTACAGGAGAGTTTCCCTCCAGGCCATTATAATTCTTGTACCTGTTAAGAACATCCCCTTCTGCCGAAACAAAATATTGATAATTATCTGCTGAAGGATCCGGCAGTTGCGCAAATTGCGGAAACATAGAAGCTTCCTGCCCATCGCTAAGACCATCATATCCTATATCCTGATTAGTACGTTGTTGTCCATCTGTGTCAAAAGCGTAAACTAATGCCTGATTAGTGGGAACTTTACCCCACACTGTAGATGAAGTATTTTGGGTACCTGCATCCTGTGGCAGTCCGTTTTCATACTGTTTTCGTCCATCTTTAAGCACATCTTCAGAAATGCTTCCCAGATTTAAGGTAAGTTGACCTCCTGTATTTCCAGCATTTTCAGGATAAATAAAAGGATCCATCAACCAGAATTCAATAAATTCGACGTTAGACTGCTCAAAATCTGTTGATGTAAACTGTCGCATAATCCCACCAAAATTTTCTTTTGGGTTATCTAAAACACCATCCTGCGCATCTGTACTATAATTATAAGCACCTCGTTCTTTGGGGTAATAAGCGAGATCAAAAGTATAAAGGGCTTGTGTGGTTCCTGCTACAATATCTTGCTGAGGAAAAATCTCATCTCTAAAAACACGTCTTGTTGCGTAGCTGGAAACATCATTATCACTTATTCCTGAAGGACGCTGACTGGTATAAAAAATAGGATCTATACTGTACCACGCTAATTTTGCCCTTTTATAGCCGGATGCAAGATCCCCGTTCATTAATTCGCCACCAAAACCTACGGGTGCAGATGATAAAAACCATTGTAATGGCGAACTCACATCTATAGATGTTTGCGCCCCTTCAAAATCATCTACATAAGAGGTTGCGACACCATTAAAATCTGTTGCCTTAGGTTGTCCTGGCAGCAAATAAGCAAACTCACCACGCACTGAAACATTAGACATTACATCTGTATCAATATTGGGCAATTTATTTACCAGTCTGGTTAAAAAAGGCACCTCTGTAGAATAATTACCATTAATGCCAAAAATTGTATTATTAATAGGTTCGTAACTATAATTGGCTTTTTGCGTAAGGGGTCTCTCATTAAGGTTGATAAGTGTACCTCCTAATAAAAAGTTTTCATTGAATTTATGCTCAACATTAATCCCGGTAAATCGTTTTGTCTGCTGGCCAAAGAGCGTATTGTTTTCAGTAGAAACCTGAATAGGAATATTTGAAGCAATTAACGCCTGATCTAATATTATAACTCTTCCTCTTTGATAATCTACCGTGTAATCTAAACCTTCCTGTAAAACTCTTCCTCCGGCTGTAACTGTTACCGAACCTTGAGGAACGTTAAACCCGCCGATAGGAATTCCCTCATCCTGAGTAGATTTATATTTTCCTTTTAACTGAAATTTATTTTTATCTGCATTATCCTTAGCAGCCGTCTTCGTAGAAGTGTAAAGAGACTTATAGACGTATTTAAGCTGATTCTCATTGTAAGTCTGAGTTTCATCATTAGACATATCCATTCCATCATCATAAACTTCAGAATTTTTACTACGTAGCTTATTAAAAAGATACTCTCCAAATGGTTCTACTGAAGTGAAAATAATACTACCATTAG
>JBALXG010000596.1:0-1977 GCA_036961055.1 Leeuwenhoekiella sp.
GCAATATCAACCTATAGGATTTGAGCTTTTACCTGAGAAATTTACGATTCCGCAATTGCAGAGCCTTTACGAGGCAATTTATCAGCGCCCGTTAGACCCTCGAAATTTCAGAAAAAAAGTATTGTCTTTAAAAGTTTTAAAGAAACTTGACGAAAAGGATAAAACTTCCTCAAAAAGAGGAGCTTATTTATATACTTTTGACGCAGAAAATTATAAAAAATTACTTCAATCTGGATATAATTTTGAAATCTAAAAGTCTCATCATCTCGTAAATATCTAAGATTTTATAATAGATTTTTTCATTTTTTGTGATGTGAGTTTTTATTATTTGGCTCAATAATTATTCTTATCAAAATCTAAGGTCTACATTAAGCAAAAACATATCCCAAAACTGGTGATAGTACATATAAAAAATACAGGATTTTTCATATTGATAAGCCTTGTGTCTATGTTGTCCTGTCTTGCCCAGACTCAGCCTATTTTTGAAAAGCTGGCACAAGCCCAGGGCCTTTCTAATTCCCGTGTGACCAGCATAGTAAAAGGAGATAACAGCTACATGTGGTTTGCTACAAAAAACGGACTTAATCGTTATGATGGCAATGAGATTAAAGTTTATAGCAAGCAGAATAGTACAATAAGCTCAAACGATATTTCAGATTTACTTTTTGATGATTCTGGTAAATTGTGGATAAGCACGCTGGGCGGTGGACTGGATTTATATGATCCTGTAAAGAATGATTTTAAAATTTATAAAAGTGAAGTAACAGATGAAAAATCAATTTCATCTAATCAGGTAAATACAATTTTTCAGGATAGTAAGCAGGATATCTGGCTGGGAACAGAAATGGGGATTTGTAAATATGATGCAAAGTCTGATAGCTTTATTAGATATGTTCCTAATTCAGATTTAAAAAATTCTAATCATAATAGCGTTAACAGCATTTATGAGGATAAGGACGGAAATTTATGGATTGGCACTTTTGGCAGCGGATTGTTCATTTTTAATAAGAAAAAGGAGGATTTTACTTTTGTTGAGCCAGAAAAAGGCTTTTTTTCAGCATATATATATGATATTTCTTATCTGGATGCAGATAACATTCTTATAGGAACTGGCGGCGATGGATTGCTGGTGCTGAATAGAAAAACACTTAAATTCTCAAATTTCTTTAAAGACTTTTTACATGTTGATCCTGATGTGAGTATTGTACGAAGTATAATGAATGGAAGTGACGGAACAATCTGGATAGGCACTGATGGCAAAGGTCTTTTTAAAATAGTAGATGCGACTTCTACGCCTCAATTATATAATTACAGGTATAATTCTCAATTACGATCTTCACTTTCAGGTAATGCGATTTATGAGATAATGGAAGATGATCTGGCTAATATCTGGATAGGAACCGCATGGAATGGCATAAATATCGTAAATCAGAAAAGTCAATATGAATTTTTATATAGCGATATAAAAGGACAAAATCCTTTTCCTGTTTTGTCTCTTTACAAAAGTCAGGATATGCTGTTTATGGGGCTTGATGGTAACGGCCTTACTGTCTATAATACCCATGATAAAACTACCCATTATTTTAATAAAGAAATCAATACTGCAATAGGCGGGGATTACATTCAATATATAACTTCTGCTGAAAACGGTAAATTCTGGACAGGAACCTTTGGCAATGGGTTAATTAATTTTGACGCTGATAGTGGGAAATATATTCAGTATAAACACAGGACAGATGATATAGAATCTTTAAGTTATAATGACGTGCGCTATATAATTAAAGATGAGACAGATAATTTATGGGTAGCTACCTGGGGTGGTGGTCTTAATTATTTTGATCATGTTTCAAAAAAGTTTAAAAGCTTTCGCGAAAGCAATAATTCCGGATTAAATAGTGATAATATTATCGCAATGCAAAAAGATGAAGGTAATCTCTGGCTCGCAACATTTGGCGGTGGACTTAATCTATTTGATAT
>JBALXG010000597.1:0-1967 GCA_036961055.1 Leeuwenhoekiella sp.
GCGCAAAAATGATTTCCTGAAATACAAAATCCCGAAATATAAAAACGAGTACACCTATAATAACGATAGATAATGTAGCTCGTATAAGATGCCAGCGTAATTCTTCAAGATGATCAAGAAAAGACATTTCTTCCTGATTCGTTTTTTGTTTTGCCATTATATTATTCCTTCTTTTATTAAATCATGTAGGTGAATTACACCTGAAAAATTATTGTTATCATCAACTGCCAGAAGTTGTGAAATATTGTTTTCTTCTAATACTTCAAGGGCCTGCGCAGCCAGCGTATTTTCATTTATTGTTTTAGGATTTTTGCTCATAATTTCAGCAGCCGTAAGACCAGTGAGCAAATCATAATTTTCTAACATGCGCCTTATATCGCCATCAGTTATTATTCCTATAATTTTATTCTTTTCAAGAACCGCTGTCACACCCAGCATTTTCTTTGAAATTTCAATAATAATCTCTTTTACCGGAGTGTTCAAATATACTATAGGTTTCTCATGAAGAATAGTAAGATCTCGTACTCTTAAATATAATTTTTTACCCAAAGCTCCGCCGGGATGATATTTTGCAAAATCTTTTTGTGAGAATCCTCTTAAATTAAGCAGGGATATTGCAAGAGCATCGCCCATAACCATTTGAGCAGTAGTACTTGTGGTAGGTGCGAGATCATGAGGGCAAGCTTCTCTTTCGGCGTAAGCATGAAGTATAAAATCTGCTTGCTTGCCTAAGTATGAATCCCTGTTTGATGTAATAGCAATAATCTTATTTTCGCTATTTTTTATAAACGGAACAAGTACCTTAATCTCTGCTGTATTTCCGCTTTTTGACACACATATGACAATATCATCTTTTAAGATCGTGCCCAGGTCACCATGTATGGCGTCTGCGGCGTGCATAAATATTGCTGGTGTACCGGTAGAGTTTAAGGTTGCTACGATTTTTTGAGCAATAATCGCACTTTTGCCAACGCCTGTAACAATAATACGACCATGTGAATTGAAAATTAATTCTACAGCTTCAGCAAATTCCTGATCAATTAAATTAATCAGATTTGCTATTGCTTCATGCTCTATAGTAATGGTCTTTTTAGCGTTGATTACGATCTGCTCGTGAATATTCAAGAGATAAGTGTTTAAGCCGTTTGTTTGTCCTAAAGAAATTAGTATATTTAGATTGCAAATGTATGCAAAATTGAATAAGGATTAATGAATTCGGAAGAAATAGACTTAAACGCAGCACTCAAAAAATATTTTGGTTTTAGCCAGTTTAAAGGCCTTCAGGAAAAGGTTATTACCAGCATAGTTAATAAACACCCCACTTTTGTAATTATGCCCACGGGCGGTGGTAAGTCACTTTGTTACCAGCTACCGGCGTTAATTGAGGAGGGAATGGCAATTGTTGTTTCTCCTTTAATAGCGCTTATGAAAAATCAGGTAGACGCTTTACGAGGGATTTCTAATGAGCACGGTGTGGCTCATGTGCTTAATTCTTCTTTAAATAAAACCGAAATTAAACAGGTTAAAGAAGATATTACAAACGGAATTACAAAACTTCTTTATGTGGCTCCAGAGTCATTAACAAAAGAAGAAAATGTTGATTTTTTAAGAGAGCAGACTGTTTCTTTTGTTGCTATTGATGAGGCTCATTGTATAAGTGAATGGGGACACGATTTTAGACCAGAATATCGTAATCTCAGGGCGATAATTAAGCGCATAGGAGATGATATTCCTATAATAGCAGTAACTGCAACAGCTACGCCTAAGGTGCAGGAAGATATTCTTAAAAATTTAGGTATTCCTCATGCAAATACATTTAAAGCTTCTTTTAACAGGCCCAATTTGTATTATGAAATACGCCCCAAAACCAAAGATGTAGATGCAGATATCATTCGTTTTGTTAAGCAGAATGAGGGAAAAAGCGGTATAATTTATTGCTTAAGCAGAAAGCGGGTAGAAGAGTTGGC
>JBALXG010000598.1:0-1965 GCA_036961055.1 Leeuwenhoekiella sp.
TTTTCAGTTGAAAAAGACTGATTTTTGATATAAAATGGCATATTTTTAGGTCAATTGATTATCAAAATCTTAGCCATTTAGCTTAAATTTTAATATAATAATAGAATATAGCCTTCCTTTTTTATAATTTGCAAATCAATTATATCAATACCAAATGGAAATTAAACGCCTCTTTGACTTTCCCTATTATCAATTAGAGAAATATAATCTTGACCAGGCTCTTGTTACAAAATATGATGGAAAATGGGTTGGAACATCGACACAGTCCTATATTGATCAGGCAAATGCTATAAGTCGCGGTCTTCTCAAACTTGGTGTAAAACCTAATGATAAAATCGCAGTTATATCTAGCACAAACCGCACAGAGTGGAATGTCATGGATATTGGTATTATGCAACTAGGTGCACAAAATGTGCCTGTTTATCCTACCATTTCAGAAGAAGAATATGAATATGTGCTTACTCATAGTGAGTCGACCTTTTGTTTTGTTTCTGATGATGAAGTGCTGGCTAAGGTAAATGCCATTAAAGCCAATCTTCCATTACTTAAAGATGTTTACAGTTTTAATGAAATAGAGGGTTGCAAAAACTGGGAAGAAGTAAAAAAACTAGGGGCAGATACAGATAATCAGGAAGAGGTAGATAATTTGAAAGCAAATGTGCATGAAAATGATCTTGCTACTTTAATCTATACTTCAGGAACAACCGGAAGACCTAAAGGTGTTATGCTAAGCCATAAAAATCTGGTGAGTAATGCTTTAAATAGTTCGGTGCGCTTTCCTATTGAGCCCGGGCGCAGTAAAGCTTTAAGTTTTCTACCGGTTTGCCATGTTTATGAGCGTATGCTTATTTACCTATATCAATACACAGGTGTCACTATTTATTTTGCAGAATCATTAGACACTATAAGTGAGAATTTAAAAGAAGTTCAGCCACAAGTTATGACGGCTGTACCCAGATTACTTGAAAAAGTATATGATAAAATTATAGCAAAAGGAGCTGAGCTAACAGGAATTAAGAAAAAACTGTTTTTTTGGGCTGTAGATTTAGGATTAGCATATGAGCCTTACGGAGCAAATGGCTGGTGGTATGAAAAAAAACTGGCTATAGCACGTAAATTAATCTTTAGCAAATGGCAGGAAGCACTGGGAGGAAACTTAAAAGTGATCGCTTCAGGAAGCGCAGCATTACAACCACGCCTATCCAGAGTTTTTAATGCTGCCGAAATTGCCGTTATGGAAGGTTATGGCCTTACTGAAACGTCTCCTGTTATTTCTGTAAATGACATACGCGATCATAATTTTAAAGTAGGCACAGTAGGAAAACCAATACCAGAAACTGAAGTAAAAATAGCCGAAGATGGAGAGATTTTGATAAAAGGTCCGCAGGTAATGATTGGTTATTATAAGGACGAAGAGAAAACCAGAGAGGTTATAGAAAATGGATATTTTCATACGGGTGATATTGGAGAAATTGATAATGAAGGGTTTTTAAAAATAACCGATCGCAAGAAGGAAATGTTTAAAACCAGTGGCGGTAAATATGTTGCGCCGCAGCTCATCGAGAATATTATGAAGCAATCTCATTTTATAGAGCAAATAATGGTTATTGGTGAAGGGGAAAAAATGCCGGCAGCTTTTATTCAGCCTAATTTTGAATTTGTACAGGAATGGGCAAAACGAAAAGGTATGGATCTGGGAGATGACCATAAAGATTTAGTTGCAAATCCTCAGGTTATTGAGAGAATACAGCAAGATGTTGACAAGTATAATGAGCGCTTTGGAAGATGGGAGCGTGTCAAACGTTTTGAACTTACGCCTGATATATGGAGCATTGATGAAGGTCACCTTACTCCTACCATGAAATTAAAAAGGAGGATCGTAAAAGAAAAATATCTTGATCTCTATAATAAAATATATGAACACAATAATTAAAGAAAGAAAGCTCCTCAAATTTTGGAGCTTTT
>JBALXG010000599.1:0-1963 GCA_036961055.1 Leeuwenhoekiella sp.
CTTAAAGAATCGGTAAAAAGCGGACTAGGAGTTTTTATTGAGCCGGAAACACAGTTTTTCAGATCACCGGGTTCTTTAGCAAAATTCGCGTTTTTAAGGGATCAAAGTCTGGAAGCAAAACTTGATACAGAACCGCAATTTTCAGTGAATAAATATCCTTTTCAGCTTGAAAAAATATTTGGGCAGGAAACGATTCATTCTTCGCAAAACAGAATTCTTTCAGCTTATATACATAATGGGAATGGCAAAATAGGAACCACGGTTGTGCAAAACACGTATCAACTTCTTCTGGAAGGTCACACCAATGCTTATCAGAATTTTTGGGCACAAATAATTGAATCTATAAGTAAAAGAAGCAGGGCAGAAATAACCTGGGAACCGGAAGACGATCTTACGTTTATTGATGAACCTTTCAATTTTATAGCACGTACAGCAATTGATAAACCAGAAATAAGAAATAGCGCTGGAAAACAAATTTCATTACAACAGAATGCAGAAATTCCTTTTTTATGGGAAGGAAAAACCTACCCTCAAAAGTCTGGTTGGAACAGGTTAATGTTTCAGACAGATACAATTATCACCTATAATTTTTATGTATATCAGCCAGGTGAATGGAAATCTTTGACAAATCAGCAAATTATTAATAGAAACAGAATAAACCTTTCCCAAAATAATGAGTCTTATATAAAACCGAAACCTTTAGAACCCATGAATCGATCATATCTATTTGCAATATTTGTGTTTGGCATGGGCTTTTTATGGTTAGAGCCAAGATTATAAATCCTATGAAATTGCGTATTTACTAACGTTATAGTAAATAGCTTGTGTTAAAATTAAAACTTTAACTCTACGAGCAAGATTATATGATAGTTTTGCGAGTGTTAAAATTATTAAACAATTGTTTACCCTTAATTCATGAAAGTTAAATATATCGTTTACACTCTGCTGGGAGCAGGGTTAATAACGTTAATTGCTTACCGGGCAATAGACAATAAGAAAGAAAGTGCGCAAGGAAATTCTAAAGGAAATTCTCAGCAAGCTGTTACGGTAACGGGTATGATTTTAAAAGCGCAACCCTTTGCAGATAACATTTTACTTTCCGGATCGCTTGAAGCAAATGAGCAGATAGATGTGCGCAGTGAAGTTTCAGGCATTGTAGAAAGTATAAATTTTGATGAAGGGGGCAAGGTTAAAAAAGGACAGGTTCTTTTTACTGTAAATGATCTTGAGATGCGTGCACAGTTAGCCAAAACGAGTACAGCACAAAAACTCGCCGGTGAGAATGAGCGGCGGGCAAAATTACTTTTAGAAAAACAAGCTATAAGCCAGGAAGAATATGAAGTCTCACAGGCAGATTTTCAGTCGGCTCAGGCAGAATCTCAATTAATAGGTGCGCAGCTGGCAAAAGCTACTGTAAGAGCACCTTTTTCAGGTACAATAGGGTTGCGATATATTTCTCAGGGAACTTATGTTACACCTACAACTCCCGTAGCAAAACTTGTAAATACAGACCAGATAAAAATTACATTTTCTATACCAGAGAAATACGCTTCTCAAATAAAATTACATGATACGCTTAGCTTTACGACCACAAATTCAAGCGAAGAGTACACCGCTAAAATATATGCGATAGAGCCAGAAGTAGAGCTTGCCACTCGTACCTTAAAGTTGCGTGCCATAGCAGATAATGAAAGTGGAAAATTATACCCAGGGACTTTTGCAAATGTGACTCTTCCTTTAGCAAAAATTAATGATGCATTATTAGTGCCTACAGAATCTTTAATACCTATTCAAAATGGTAAAAAAATATTTGTTTCAGAAAATGGAAAAGCTAAAGAGATTGTTGTAGAAACAGGAGCCCGAACAAAAACCTCAATACGCGTTCTCTCTGGCCTTAAAGCAGGCGACACTATACTTACTTCGGGAGTAATGACCTTACGAGAAGGAACTCCTATTAATATCG
>JBALXG010000059.1:0-10365 GCA_036961055.1 Leeuwenhoekiella sp.
ATGAAGATCGCGGGAGACAGTTTAAAGATGCAGTACGCAATCTGTAATTGAAATTTAGAATATAAAATTCCTTTAGAGGAAATAATAAAAAAGAACTTTGGCAACAAGTAAAAACATATTTACAAATCTAAAAGGCGACCGCGCAATCTGGGCGGTAATCGCTTTTTTGGCGTTGTTTTCCTTCTTGCCTGTTTATAGTGCTAGTAGTAATCTGGCCTATTTGTATGGTGGCGATGGAGATACAATAAGTTTCTTGGTTAAGCACATGATGCACCTTGTGCTGGGCTTTGGTATTTTGTACGGCGTACATCGTATTCCATATCATTATTTTAGAGGTTTGTCTATTATTATGCTGCCCGTTGTTATTGTGATGCTTATCGTAACAATGGCGCAGGGAAATGTGGTTGATGGTGCAAATGCCAGCAGATGGATTAAAATTCCGGTGGTGGGAATAACGTTTCAAACGTCTACGCTCGCTGGTGTTTTTCTTATGGTTTACGTAGCGCGTTATCTTTCAAAAGTAAAAGATGAGGTCATAACTTTTAAAGAAAGTATAGTTCCTCTCTGGTTGCCTGTAGCAATTGTCTTAGCGCTTATTTTACCGGCCAACTTCTCTACAACAGCCATCATATTTGTAATGGTTGTCACTTTGGTTTTTCTGGGCGGTTATCCTATAAAATATTTAGCTGCAATTGTAGGAACAGGGTTAATAATACTCACGCTTTTTATTCTTTCGGCTAAAGCATTTCCGGGCGTTTTTCCTAACCGTGTTGATACATGGACGAGCAGAATTACCAATTTTGCAAATGATGAAGACACTGAAGAAGATTACCAAATAGAGAAAGCAAAAATTGCCATTGCAACCGGTGGTTTAATAGGTTTGGGACCTGGTAAAAGTGTTCAGAAAAATTTCCTTCCGCAGTCATCTTCAGATTTTATTTACGCAATAATTGTGGAAGAATGGGGTTTGGTTGGTGGGCTCACGCTCATGTCACTTTATCTCCTGCTACTTTTCAGAATTGTAATAGTCGCACATAAATCCCCTACAATTTTTGGTAAGCTTGTCGCGGTAGGTGTAGGACTGCCCATTGTTTTTCAGGCATTGATAAATATGGCAGTGGCGGTAGAGTTATTTCCGGTAACGGGACAAACGCTGCCCATGGTAAGCAGCGGTGGTACATCAATCTGGATGACATGTCTGGCGATAGGCATTGTATTAAGTGTAAGCGCAAAACGCGAAGAAATAAGAGTTAAAGAAGAAAGTGAACAAAATCCATTAGATATTTTAAGTGAAGCCCTATAAATTCATCATATCAGGAGGAGGAACCGGTGGTCATATCTACCCGGCGATCGCTATTGCAGATGCTTTAAAAGTAAAGTATCCGCAGGCAGAATTCCTTTTTGTAGGTGCCAGCGACCGCATGGAAATGGAGAAAGTTCCACAAGCGGGTTATAAAATTGAAGGACTTTGGATTGCCGGTATTCAGCGAAAGCTAACGTTATCTAATCTCGCCTTCCCCATAAAACTGGTCAGTAGCCTGCTAAAATCGGCTAAAATCATTAAAAAATTCAAACCTGATGCGGTAATTGGCACAGGTGGTTTTGCCAGCGGACCGTTATTAGAAATGGCGACTCGCAAAAACATTCCGGCTGTAATTCAGGAGCAAAATTCGTACGCAGGAATAACCAATAAATTATTGGCTATAAAGGTTCAGAAAATATGTGTCGCTTATGACGGGATGCAGAAATTTTTCCCTGCCGAGAGAATAGTAAAAACAGGAAATCCCGTGCGTCAGGATTTATTAAGTATTTCGCAGAAAAAAGAAGAAGCTTTCGCGAAATATAAACTTGACGATTCTAAACCTGTACTTCTCGTTCTTGGTGGAAGTTTAGGAGCACGCGCGATTAATAAATTAATAGCAGAAAAACTTGATTTTATAGTAGATCTGGGCGTCCAAATAATCTGGCAAACCGGAAAATTATATTATGAAGAATATAAATACGCCGAAAAAGAAAATGTAAAGGTTTTGGCTTTTATAGATCAAATGGCGCTCGCATATTCTGCAGCAGACATGATTATAAGCAGGGCAGGAGCAAGTTCAGTTTCTGAATTGTGTATCGTAGGCAAACCGGTAATTTTTATTCCGTCACCTAATGTTGCAGAAGATCATCAGACAAAAAATGCAAAAGCTGTTGTAGAGAAAGACGCGGCGATCATGATTGCAGAAAAGGATCTGAATGAGCATTTTGATATTACTTTCGCGAAGCTTATAGAAAGTCCCCAAAATCAGCAAAAATTGGGTAAAAACATAGCAAAATTGGCCTTGCCAAATGCCACTCAGGATATTATAACAGAGATTGAAAAATTAATAAATAAAACCAGCGCAGTCGCATAAATGAACGAACTCGATCACATAAAGTATTTGTATTTCATCGGCATTGGCGGGATAGGCATGAGTGCGCTTGCTCGTTATTTTAATGCTGAAGGAAAAACTATTGCTGGTTATGATAAAACGCCCAGTACAGTTACAAAAGCTTTAGAAGATCTTGGGATTGACATTAGTTATAGCGACACAGTAGAAAACCTGCCTGAATTCATCAAAAATCGGGAAGAAACACTGGTGATTTTTACGCCTGCAGTACCGAAAAACCACCTTGGATGGCAGTTTTTTAGCCAAAACGGATACAATATTAAAAAGCGGGCAGAAGTGCTGGGCATGATCTCGCAACACAAATTTTGTCTTGCTGTCGCCGGAACACATGGTAAAACTACAACCTCAAGTATTTTAGGTCATTTACTAGGCGAAACTGGCGCGCCGGTAACCGCTTTTTTAGGCGGAATAGCAAATAATTATAACAGCAATCTCATACAAAAAGGCGGCGATGTAATTGTTGCCGAAGCAGATGAGTTTGATCGTTCATTTCTGCATTTGCATCCCAATATCGCCTGCATCACTTCTATGGATGCAGATCATCTTGATATTTATGGCGATGCCGAAGCTTTAAAAGAAGGTTTCAAAGCCTTTGCAAATCAGATTGTAGAAGGCGGAACTTTATTTGTACAAAACGGACTTCCACTTGATGGAATTACCGTAGGAGTTGAAGATAATGCGCAGTATAGCGCTCAAAATATTAAAATTCAGGACGGGGCTTATTATTTTGATTTGCGTTACCCTGGCGGAATTCTTGAAAATTTAGTGTTTAACCTACCGGGCAGGCACAACCTGTCCAATGCGGTAACAGCCCTGGCGATGGCAATCCAGTACGGAAGCCCAACTTCAAGCCTTGCCGGGGCGTTATTTAATTTTAAAGGAGTAAACAGGCGATTTACGTATCGCATAAAAACAGACGACTTAATACTTATTGATGATTACGCGCATCATCCTACAGAGATTGACGCCGTGCATCAGTCAGTGCGGGAAATGTATCCTAATGAGGAGGTTTTAGCTGTGTTTCAGCCACATTTATTCAGTCGTACTCGGGATTTTATGAATGATTTTGCAAAGAGTCTTTCAAAATTTGATGAGGTAATTCTTTTAGATATTTATCCTGCACGTGAAGAGCCTATTGCAGAAATTGATTCTGAGCATCTTCTGGATAAGATTACGCTTTCGCGAAAGCAAATATCAACTAAAGAAAATCTATCTCAGACCATGCAAAATTCTAAAATCAGAATACAGGTGATGATGGGCGCAGGAAATATAGGTGAGGAAATAATAAAAATAACCAATCTATTAGCGGTATGAAAGTGAATTGGTTTTACATAAAGATGCTTGTTGTAATGTGTGTTGCAGGCTTTTTGTTTGCATTTTCAAACAAGCGTAATGCGGTGCGAAAAATTGAAGAAGTACGCGTAAATTTTGAAGGAGATCAAAACTTATTTATCACAGAAGATGCGGTTAATAAATTGTTAATACAAAGTAATGTTTCGCTCACAGGTAAAGGGAAAGAAATTCTAGTTTTGAAAGAACTTGAAGATAAGCTGGATGCAAATGCAATGATTTCAGATGCTGATGTTTACATCACGCTTGATGGGGTTATTGGTGCAAATGTAAAGCAGCGTAAACCGCTGGCTAGAATTCAGGGGGCAAATCCTTTTTATATTGATGAAAAAGGAGAAGCAATGCCACTGTCTGATAATTATTCGGCTCGTGTCCCTATTGTAGAAGGTGTAACTAAGGATAAGCTCAGCGAAGTTTACCCATTAATCACGTTTATAAAAAACGATGATTTTCTGGAAAAACAAATCGTGGGGATATCTCGTGATAAAAGTGGTGATTATACGCTTAATCCTAGGGTTTTAAACTATACTATTAGTTTAGGAAAGATTGAAAACCTCGAGGCGAAATTCAATAATTATAAAGCTTTTCATCAAAAAGCTTTGAAAGATAAGAGTTTAGAAATGTATAATAAAGTAGACCTCCGGTTTAAAGGTCAGGTGGTGGGTACAAAAAAATAAGTTATGGAGCAGAAGGACATAGCAGTAGGATTAGACATAGGAACGACAAAAATCGTTGCTATGATTGGTCGGTACAATGAGTATCATAAACTGGAGATCTTAGGAATAGGTAAGTCAAAAAGTTTAGGAGTGCACAGAGGTGTGGTAAATAATATCACACAGACCATACAATCTATACAGCAGGCGGTGCAGGAAGCAGAAAGTGTTTCAGGAATGAAGATAGAAGATGTAGTTGTAGGCATTGCGGGACAACACATACGCAGTTTACAACATAGCGATTATATCACGCGTACAAATCCAGATGAGGTTATAAATGCAAAGGATATTGATATGCTTTGCAACCAGGTGCACAAACTTGTTATGTTGCCGGGAGAAGAAATTATACACGTTTTACCGCAGGAATATAAAGTAGACGGTCAGGCCGAAATTAAGGAGCCTATCGGGATGTACGGCGGTAGACTGGAAGCAAATTTTCACGTAGTTGTAGGTCAGGTTTCAAGCATTAGGAATATAGGAAGATGTGTAAAAAGCGCCGGTTTAAATCTTGATAAAATTACATTAGAGCCACTTGCTTCGGCAAATGCGGTTTTAAGTCAGGAAGAGAAAGAAGCAGGAGTAGCATTGATTGACATAGGAGGCGGAACAACTGATCTGGCGATTTTTAAAGACGGAATTATAAGACATACGGCTGTGATTCCTTTTGGTGGAAATGTGATAACCGAAGATATTAAAGAAGGCTGCTCAATTATAGAAAAGCAGGCAGAATTACTGAAAATTAAGTTTGGTTCTGCATGGCCAGGAGAAAATAAAGATAATGAGATTGTCTCTATTCCCGGCTTAAGAGGAAGAGAGCCAAAAGAGATCACATTAAAAAATCTCTCAAAAATAATTCATGCCAGAGTAGTAGAAATTATTGAGCAGGTCTACCTCGAGATTAAAAATTATGGTCATGAGGAACAGAAGAAAAAACTTATCGCGGGTATCGTATTAACCGGTGGTGGTTCACAACTTAAGCACTTAAAACAGTTGGTAGAGTATATAACCGGTATGGATACCAGAATAGGTTTTCCTAACGAGCATCTGGCAGGAGACAGTGATTCAGAAACTACGAGCCCGTTATATGCTACAGCTGTAGGTTTGGTGATGAACAGTCTTGAACATAGATTAGACAATGACGAACCTCAGGATACTGCGGTCGTTGAGGAAGAAATTGAACCGGAATTTTCGCCAGAAGAAAATAATCAGTTTGATGATAACGAGCATGAAGTACCAGAAGCAAAGAAGGAGCGTAAAAGCATATTTGATAAATGGGCGGAAAAATTTAAGGATTTTTTAGATAACGCCGAGTAGAAATAATAAACAAGCAGTACAGCGTAAAACGGGTAAAACAAAATATTATGAGCGACACAGATTTTGAAAACATTTCGTTTGATTTGCCAAAAAACCAAAGCAATGTCATCAAGGTAATTGGCGTAGGTGGTGGAGGTAGCAATGCCATAAACCATATGTTTAGTCAAGGTATTAAAGGAGTAGACTTTGTGGTTTGCAACACAGATGCTCAGGCATTAGACAACAGTCCGGTTCCTATAAGGATTCAGTTAGGTGTAAGTCTAACAGAAGGATTAGGTGCAGGTGCAAATCCAGAGATAGGAGAGCAGGCGGCTATTGAGAGCACAGAAGACATTAAGCAAATGTTAGGGGTAAATACTAAAATGGTATTTATTACCGCCGGTATGGGTGGTGGTACAGGTACAGGAGCAGCTCCTGTACTTGCTAAAATGGCAAAAGAGATGGATATTCTAACCGTTGGGATAGTTACCATTCCTTTTCAGTTTGAAGGCAAAATGCGTAATGCACAAGCACAATTAGGTGTTGAGCGTTTGCGCAGTCACGTAGACTCACTTATTGTAATAAATAATAATAAGCTACGCGAGGTTTATGGTAATCTGGGCTTCAAAGCAGGGTTTAGCAAAGCAGATGAAGTTCTGGCAACTGCATCTCGTGGTATTGCAGAAGTAATAACGCATCATTATACGCAAAATATTGACTTACGTGATGCAAAAACCGTTTTAAGCAATAGTGGTACTGCAATTATGGGTAGTGCTCACGCCAGTGGAGCCTCGCGTGCAACTGATGCTATACGTAAAGCTCTTGACTCACCCTTACTTAATGATAATAAAATTACCGGAGCTCAAAACGTATTGTTGCTCATCGTTTCTGGTAATGAAGAAATTACAATTGATGAGATAGGAGAAATCAATGATCACATTCAGGATGAGGCTGGTTACAGTGCAAACATCATAATGGGTGTAGGTGAAGATGAAAGCTTAGGTGATGCCATTGCAGTAACAATAATCGCTACGGGTTTTAATGTAGAACAACAAAATGAGATTGTAAATACAGAAACCAAAAAAATAATACATACTCTCGAAGATGAGCAGAGAGCTCAACATGATCTTTCGCCAAAGCATACTGGTTCTATACAATTTCCAAAATTAGAAGCACAAAATTCTAAACCAGAAAAAGAGGTGATAGTTCATACGCTTGATGACAATGATGAGCCGTTGGACATTATGCTGAAAAAACCAGCCGAAAAGTCATCAAAACCTAAAATGGATCTGATTCCTACTACAGATTTGATACGTAATATTCAGGTGATTTATGAAGAGGTAATTGATTATGATGTTGAAGAATTTGAGATTGTAAGTGTTGATGAAAATTATAGTGCATTAGAGACTAAAAATACCGAAGAAGAGCAGTTTACATTTTCATTTGATTTACCTATGAATGAGGAAAAAAAAGTGAGAATTGAACAAAAAGAAGAAAAGCAGGAAATAGTTTATACTTTAAATGATGATATAAAAAACATCGAAGTAAATAATCCTGTAGAAATAGTTCCGGTAACCGAAGTCAATGGCCAGGGAGAAAAGCGTTACAGCCTTGACGATTATATGGAGGTTGAAGAAAAACTGAACAAAGCAAAACCTGAAGCTAAAAAAGAAGACGAATTTATAGGTTTTGAGAAGAAAACTGTAGAGGCAAAAGAGCAACCAGCTCCATTAGAAGGAGATGAAGATCCTATGAATAGTCCTATCTCACGGTTGTTAACAGAGCGTGCAGCAGAGCGTAAACGTATGATGAAAGAATTTAATTATAAATTTAATCATAATCATGCTAAGATTGATGAGATAGAAAAACAACCGGCATACAAGCGTATGGGTGTTAGTCTTGATGATAATCCATCTGCTCAGGGTAAAATGTCTCGGACCACGCTTGGTAAAGATGGTAATGATGATGTACAGTTAAGAAGCAACAATTCATTTTTGCATGATAATGTAGACTAGAAAATTTTTAGATATAAATAAAATCCCGGTAATTTAAAGTTGCCGGGATTTTTGTTTTTTTAAAAGCTTCAACACTCCAGCAAAAGGATATTTAAAGATTTAATGCACATAAAAATCTAAGTCTTATAGACTATTTAAGGCTAAATATTCTTATCTTCGCCCTCCGAAATAAGCAATGACGATATGAGTTTACAAGTTGAAGTTATGACTGCTATGAAAGCAGCAATGAAGGCTAAAGATCAAAATGCATTAGCATCATTACGCGCCATAAAATCAGCTATATTATTGGCTCAGACCGAAACAGGCTCAAAGGAAGAAATTGATGAAAATCAGGAATTAAAAATTCTTCAGAAATTAGTAAAACAACGTAAAGACAGTGCTGCAATTTATCAGGAACAGGGAAGAGAAGATCTTGCTGAACCAGAACTTGCCCAGGCTGATGTAATCGCACAATTTTTGCCAGAGCAAATGAGTGAAGAAGAAATAACCAAAGTTATTGACTCAATTATTGCAGAAACGGGAGCAAACGGTATGCAGGACATGGGAAAAGTAATGGGGCAGGCTTCACAACAACTTGCGGGTAATGCAGATGGAAAAACCATCTCAGGGATAGTAAAATCAAGATTAGCATAAAAATAATGGCCTCGTGGCGCAACTGAATAGCGCATCAGATTTCGGCTCTGAGGGTTGGGGGTTTGAATCCCTCCGGGGTCACAAAAAGCTGTTTTAAACAGCATCCAAACCATGTAATTTTCTAATTGCATGGTTTTTTGGTTTTGCTTAATGCTAGCTGTAAAATAAACATTTAAAGTGTTTACTAGAAATCACTCATAATATTGAATGCACAACCTACCAAAGTAAAGAAACGGATTGATCTATTAGATGTCTTACGTGGATTTGCGATTCTAGGGATTTTTGTAGTCAATATTGTAATAATGAATTCAACCTTTCTTAATCAGGATGAATTTGCAAAACAATGGACTTCTAATATCGATCAAATTTCAGAGAGAATTTTACAGCTGTTCTTTTACACAAAATTCTTTCCTATTTTCTCGTTGCTTTTTGGATTAGGTATTTCCATACAAGCTTTAAAATTTCTTGGTAATAATAAACCCTCCTTTTTATTCTTTACGAGAAGGATGTTTATTCTGCTAATTTTTGGTATTTTCCATATAGTATTTTTATGGTCTGGGGACGTTTTAAATCTTTATGCACTTCTTGGACTTTTTAGCATTTTTATGATTAAAAAGTCTAATAAAGTAATTCTAATTTTATCTGCATTTTTCCTGTTTTTTCCCTTGTACGACCTGTTTTTTGAATATTTATTCCATCTTTTGAATTTCGAACCTCAAATTTATTTGAATGATTATACAGGGGAAATGGTAAACCATATAATAAAAAACGGAACGTATTTAGAAGGATTGAAATTGAGATTATTAGAATACCTTTCAAATATACCTATGCTGTTTGGCTTTTTAGCGCCTATAGCAATTTCAATGTTCCTTATGGGTATTTATCTTGGTAAAAACAGAATTCATGAATCGTTAGATGTATTTATTCGCCAAATAAAAAAACCGATTTTGTTGCTGACGATTATCACAAATATTTATAGAATAATCTTCTTGTTTGTACTGCCTGGTTTTAAAATTTATTCAACAGAAACGTTTAGATCCATATTTATAAAGTTTATGGTTCTGTCAGATGTTGCTATGGGGCTATTTTATTTGTGGCTTATTGCCTGGCTATGGTATAATACAAAATGGAGGATTGTTTTGTCACCTTTACGATATGCTGGCAGAATGGCTCTTACTAACTATATAATGCAAAGTTTTATAGGTTTAATTTTATTCTCTTCTATAGGATTCAAACTTTACGAAACTTTAAGCCCTGCAGAAACATTGTTGACTGCAATAGTAGTTTTTATATTTCAGATTATACTGAGCAAAATCTGGCTTAATTATTTCAAATTTGGTCCGTTAGAATGGATTTGGCGGTGTTTTACCTATAACGAATTATTACCTATAAAGAAAAATCCTGTGCTCAGGTCATAATAAAATTAAGAAGTAGTTTTCAAATCAGAACTCTAAGTAGAGCGATTCTCAAGTGAAATATGACCACAGATGTAACCATAAAACAAAATCTTAACGGAAAAATATTTCACAAAAATCTGCCGTTTTAATTCTTTGCTGTAAATTTCTGTAATGACTAAACTACTCGTAAATGCTGAATGGCTTAACAACAATCTGGATGACCCGGATCTAATAATATTAGATGCCAGTCAAAAAACTAATACATCGCGAATTTCAACTGGATTTACTCAGATTAAGATTAAGAAAGCACGTATTTTTAGCTTAAAAGAAGATTTTAGCTTGAAGACTACAGATTTGCCTAACATGCTACCAACCCCTAAACAGTTTGAACAGGCTTGTCAAAAGATAGGTATTAATAAAGCCAGTAAGATTGTGGTTTATGACAATCTGGGAATTTACTTCAGTCCAAGAGTGTGGTGGATGTTTAAAACGATGGGGCATGAACAAATTTGGGTTTTAAATGGTGGTTTGC